>SKMT01000382.1 GCA_007120915.1 Myxococcales bacterium
CTCCCCACATCCGTGGCCATCAGTTTTGCTCTCCCGTGGACATTCGGCGTTCATGCCGGGATGATTCCATACAATGCACCAGGATTAAGAACTGTCCGAAAAGGGGAAGCGAATATGAAGGACAACCGAAAAGCGGGCACCGTACGCAGGATCGAGTTAGATGACGGATGTTACGTCCACGGTATTGAGTTGCTCCATCCTTTCATGGTGTTTGTCGACACCGACTGTGATCCGATCAGCGATCTCGAAACACTGCCGAAACGCCCCATCTTGTTTGTGCTGGCTGTGATCGATCAGGCTGTTGATGGCTGGAAAGATGTCGGCCACATCGAGATAACGCCGGAGCAGATACCCATTCCTGATCGCTATATGCAGAGTCTGGCCAATCCTTCCCGAATTCATCGTGTGGATGTCGACTTCAATTCAACTCCAGCTACCTACGAGGAAGTAAAGGATCTCGAAAAGGCTATGGTCTGGAGTAGAAAGTCCATTGAGGAGCGACTTGAGGATCACTATGCCGGGAAGGCTAATCGTGTCTGGCAACGAACACGCCCCGTTAAGCCGACGGCGAAGCCCGAGCAGGCCACCGCGAAGGCGAATGTGAATCTGCTAGCTAATGACGATGCGAGGGACTGGTTCCACGAGTTGCAATACAACCCCGACCCGATTGGATTTATTGAACAAACTGTGCATCAGGTACACAGCGCGGCTACACGCGGTGAATATGTGGACATCGACCGCTGCCGCTGGATGCTCGCTGCCGGTGTGCTCATGGCAACTGTCCATGGTGAGTCATCTGGTACAATGCCCAAATTTGTACCCGACCCCGTTGATTTCAGCGAGCTGAAGCAACGGGATGATCTGCTGGACTTGATTACTCAGATGCTTCGAATGGTCGCCCATGGCGCAGGGTCAGAACTGCGAGAGGTCTGGGAGAACTCGGAGGGTTTTGAACACTGGTTATCGAGCGTTGATGAACTAACGGGCACGTTGTCGGCATTATCGGCAGCGTTGGATGAATAGCGATCACCGAAAACGAAGGACTGAGACGGTGTGTCCCGGTGTGCTTCGATGACGTTGGAACGCGCCGCGGTCCCTGTGCCGGCGAGGCAGCCGGTGGGCCGGATATCGCTCCGCAGGAGCTTCGCCGCCGAGCCGGCGGCGGTCCCGATTGCGCCGGTGGCGCTTCGGATCGATGCCCGCCCTCTGTCTTCTGGAAAATACCGGAGGTGGGACTCGAACCCACACGGCCGCAAGGGCCATCGGATTTTGAATCCGACGCGTCTACCAGTTCCGCCACTCCGGCTTAGAACCGCAGGATAATTAGCGCATACAAGCGCACCGTTCAAGGTGGAACTCGTTCCTCCACAATGGCCACGTAAGCTTTTTGCGGAATGCTGGGGGGGCCAGCGAGGCAGGCTGCATCGGGTACATTTCGTACTATACGGGCAGCCACTGATTGTTGCAAGCGGCCTCGGATGCACATTTTTTGGCGATCCTTCGCCACAGTGCCACCCATCCCCGCTCATTTACATATCTCACGAGTGCACCGATTCATTCCTCCTGGTTTTCGGTGGGATTCCAGAATGTCCACCGACCGAACAGGCGGGGAGCGTCGGGATCGGGGCTGCCGGTGTCGAGTTGGTGCAGCCATACCATATCTCCGCTGAGGATGGCGGCGGCCGGTACTAGCGTGGCGGGCTCGAATTCGACCTCCGTTTCGATGTCTTCAGACACGCGGAAGCGGTCGTCCGGCGTCTCGAACAGATGCAGTGCGCCGCGGGCCCAGTCGATCAGCTCCTCGAGCTGTTCGGCCAACGGGTCGGGAGCGACCCGGGCGTCGACGCCGATCTCATTGAGCCGGTCCACCCCTGTGGTCATCCCTGCGCCCAGGCGGGCATCGAGCAGCCAGTCCACTGTCTCCTGTTGCAGGTCGGCTCCCAGAAGATAACCGGCCATGCGCCGCTGTTCGTCGCGGATAAACCGGTCGAAGGCCAGCCGCGCCAGGTCTGACTGGTCGGCGGGGTCCAGTTCGGCAAAACGGACCGGGTCGACGGGACAGTGCGCAAACAACGCCGCGTTCATAGGCCGGCGAGGCGCCACGCACAGCCCCACGTCGAGCGCGCCGATTCCGGCGCCGGGGTGCAGCGTGGCGGCGTCGGCGGCGGCTGCGACGGTGCCGGCTGCTCCGTCGATGCGACAGGGAACCAGCGCCTCCAGCTTCACGTCGAGTTGGCGGGTGGTGCGCAACACAGCATCGGCGAAGGCGGGATAGCCTCCCCTCGCTGCGATCACCAGCGCGATTCGGTCCCCTCCTTCGGCGCGGAGTCGATCGACGATGGCATCGGCGACGAGACGGCCCGCCTTCTCATCGGCGTCCACCGAGTACTCGCCGGTCCAGTTTGCTACGAAGACCACGGTGGGCACACCCAGCGACGTCTCCAGCTCACCGATAATGGTGGTCGATTCGGCAATGAGATCATTTTCCATTTCAGCTCATCCGGTTGCAGGAGACCGTCACCGCGTCCAGGCCGGCTCGCCGTACTCCGAGCCCTCATCGGTGATCCGATGCTGTACCAGCCCGTCATGGGTCATCAGCCACAGATGTCGCCCGCCCTCCCGGGTGCTGGCGAAGACGATGTACCGGCCGTTGGGGCTGTAGGCGGGCTCGAAGTTGTTGCCCTGGTCCTGGGTAAGCCGCTCGATGTTTCCGTCCATATCGACGGTGAAAATATCGAAACTGGCCCGTTCGTCGCGCCCGCTGAATGCAATGCGGTCACCTTCGGGGGACCAGCTCGGCTCGGTGTTGTAGTTGCCCTGGAAGGTTAACCGCTGTGGCTGTCGGTCGTCCATGTCCATCACGAAGATGTGCGCCCCACCGGAGCGGCTGGAAACGAAGGCCAGCCTGCTGCAGTCGGGGCTCCAGGTGGGGCTGACGTCGATGGCCCAGTGGTCGGTCAACTGCTCGATAACATCACCGCTGTCGGGATCGATGAGGTAGATGTCGGTCTGTTCGGTCTCCCGCGACATCGTCGCCGCCAGCTTTCCATCACAGTAGGCGGCGCCGGAGTTCTGGCCCGGGGAGCGAGATAGCCGGTCGAGGTCGCCGTTTCGGTACACGAACAGATCGGGGTTTCCGTCGGCGTAGTAGGTGAAAAACAGATGCCGGTCGGGCCCGAAGGTCGGCACCAGGTGGATGTTATTCGACTGGGTGATGCGCTGCTTGTTCGAGCCATCCATGTCCATGGTGTAGATATGTTTGACGTCCGTGCCGTAGCGGCGCGAGTAGGCGATACGGGTGCCGAACATCCCTTCGGCCTGGGTGTAATGCTCGATGACCTGGTTGATGAAGTTGTTGACCTCGGTGCGGATTTCATCGCGGGAGTCGACGCTGGGGGTGGTGCCGTCGAGTTCGACCTGCTGGCCGTCCTCGACGATAAACAGACGCAAATCGAGCCGGTAGCCGTCGCCCTCCTGGCGTACCGCCGATTTGACCAGCCCGTCGGCGCCGACGTTCAGCCAGTTGTCGAAATTAATATCGGCCACCGACATGCCCTCCTCGTCGGTGTCGAAGAAGTAACTCTCGACGGGGAGCACCTCGAAGTAGCCGGACAGTTCCAGATTTTCGCGCATCACGCGTTCGATTTTGGCCGACGCCTCGTCGGTGTCCCCGCCCTGCTCGATGGTATCGGGCACGGCGACGGGGGTGAGGCTACGGGTCGCCCGGGTGCGAATTTCGACCTCGATGCCTTCGTCGCCGGCCTGCTCGTCGGGCATCGCCTCGCCCTCTTCGATGGCCTCCGGGTCGAGCATGTCCGGCTCGTCGGCGGCGACATCGCCGACCAGCCCGATGGTCAGCACGGCGACCAGCAGGGGCAACACCCGGCGTGAGGCGACAGCGTTTATGCTCATAATCTGTTTCATAGCTCTCTCCTGCTATCGCACCACATGTTCCCAGTTCGTCAAAATCAGCCCCCGCCGCAACACATCGTCGCGCAACTGGTCGTCATCGGGCAGCGGCAGTGTTGCCTCCCCCGGCTCGAAGTCACGCAGCGACGACTTCAGCGATCGATCAAACAGCGAGCGGCCGCTCTCCTCGATGAGTTCAAATTCGTCGATGTGCCCGTCGTCCGACAACTCGACGCGCACGCGGACCTGTCCGGCCAACTCTTGCGCTTCCTGATCGGAGATGGCGGTGGGCAGCGACCAGTTGTTGCCAATCGCCTGGGCGAGCCGCGCCAGGTAGGCGTCCTCGGCATCCCCATCGGTGGCGGTGCCGCCGACGACGCCGTCGGGGCTGCCCTCGGGAGCCTCGTCGCCGCGGCCCTCCTGTTCGAATTCTCCGAAGGCATCGTCGAGCTGCTGTCGGCGTTGTTCTTCCCGGCGGCGCCGCTCCTCTTCCTGTCGCTGCTCTTCTTCCTCGCGTTCGCGTTCCAACTGTTCCGGGTCCGGTTCGACATCTTCGGCGGGCTCCGGCTCCGTTTGCGGCGGCGCCTCCGGGTCGGGGGCGACCTCTTCGGCGTCCGGCGGCGATCCCTCATCTCCGGTCAGCCGCGGGAGCTGATCCGGGTCTGGCTCTTCGCCCAGCGCCAGCAGCTCCACGTTTTCGTACTCCAACTGCTCGGTCGGTTCCTCGTCATCGCCGGTGCCGAGAAACACGCCGATCACCAGCGCGGCGACGACAGCACCGTGGAACAGAAGTGACAGCCCGATGCCGGCGCCGACCTCGCCCCAGCGGGCGTTTCTCGCCCGGTGTGTGCCCCACCCCGTCTGTTGGCGCTGCGGATTCATCGTCGCGGTTCCCGATCCATCAGGATTCTTCGTCGTCGAGCCGAAGCTCCGGATTGGTGACCATCCCCACCTGTTCAACCCCGGCAAGTCGTACTCGATTCATCGATCCGACGACCACTCCGTAGGGGATGTCCGTGTCGGCGAGCAGAAACAGCCGCCCCTCTTCCTGAAGCCGGCGGTTGTCCTCGACCTTCGCCTGTAACTGATCGAAGCACGGCTCGAAGGGATTGTCCCCCTCTTCGTCGGCGTAGGGCCCGCAATCGACGATCGGTTCATCGCCGATGTAGATCTGCAGATTCTCGTCGATGACCAGAATCAACTGGTCGACTTCCTCGATATCCACCCGGGAGTCGTCGTCCTGGACGGCGGGTAGATTCATCTCGATTTCCCCGATGTCGTCGTCGAGCATCATGGGAGTGGTGACCATGAAGATCACCAGCAACACCAGCATCACGTCCACAAAGGGGGTGACGTTGATTCGGGCCAACGTGGTGTTGACCGCGCCCCCCGAACCGCCCGGACTTGCACCCATATTACACCTCACGTCAGTGGTCAGCACTCAGCAGATGAAACAACAAAGCGCCGCCCGTTTAGTTCATTCAGTCAAAGAAGTGGCGTTTGACGATGTTCAGAAAGTCCGACGAGAAGTTGTCCATCTCCGCGCTCATCACTTTCACGTGGTTCAACAGCCAGTTGTAGGCGATCACCGCCGGGATTGCTGCGAACAGTCCCGCAGCGGTGACGATCAACGCCTCGGCGATGGGCTGGCCGACCACCTCAATACCGGCGGCTTCCTGCTCGCTGATTTGCAGAAAGGCGATCATAATACCCCAGACCGTCCCGAACAGCCCGATAAACGGTGAGGTCGAACCGATGGAGGCCAGCCAGGGGATCTGCGACTCCGCCTCGGTCAGCTCTTTGCGCTGAGCGCGCCTCAGCGCCCGTTCGACGTTTTCGATGTCGCCGAGTTGCTCGCGCATAGGGCGCGCCTCGCCTTCGTGGCCTTTGTTCTTGAGCTTCGAAAGCTCCAGATAACCGGCGCGAAAGACGTTGCCTACGGGGGCGTCCGGGAAGTCTTCGGCGGACTGGTAGATGGCGTCCAGACGCTTGGACTGCCAGAAGATGTCCATGAATTTTTCGGATTCCTGGCGGGCCCGTCGCAGGTAGTAGTACTTGTAGCCCGTGATGTACCAGGAGAACACGCTCATACATCCCAGCAGAATCAACACCGAGGTGACCACGATGTCGGCATCGGCGACGATGCGCCATACATTGGCCCCGCCACTTTCAGCGATCACCGTGGAAACGACAGCAGATAGGTGAGTCATGTCAGCGTACCTCGTGGCACATTGGTCACAGAAGGTTGAGAAATCGGGGCCCGACCATCCCGCCAGCCCATCCAGTTGCAGTGATCACCCACCGGGGTGGGGCATCTGCAGCGCGCCGTGAACTCTGTCGGTGACGGGCCCGGTGTCTCAACGGAAACAACCACATTGGATGCGCGCAAACTGTTATCACGGGCCCCTCCGCGGCGCAACGCATAAGGGGTTGAGACCGCGAAAGCAGAAGGGTTAGCGCGATGGGCGGCGTCGTTTATTCCCCGAACCACCCTTCGATGCCGGCTCCCACCCCCAGCCCCTCGCCGAAGGCGGTGGAAAATCTCAAATCAATACGCTCCGTGCTGCGATAGGTCAGCTCGGCGGTGGGAATTCCGATCGCCGTGTCGTGCAATCCCAACAGATGCGTGGTGTTGCGCTGGTACGACGTTTGAAGCCGCAACTGCTCGGTGAGGTTCAGTTCCAGAAACAACGTCATCGGGATTCGCCACGTCGGCGCAGAAAACAAGGGACCGTAGTCTTGCTCATCCCCCACCTGCCGATGGTCTCGCACGGCCACTCCTGCAGCCAGCCCGGCGGTCATACGGTCCAGATGCCCGGCGACGCGTCCCAGGTTCAACGATGCATGAGCCTTGGCTTCCAGCTCGGTGCGCCGAAACGGTTCGTCCAATCGGTAGTGCATGTACTGGGCGGCGACCCCGATGCCAGCACGGGTTTCAGGAGTGGTTCCCACGAAGGGATACCACCTGGCGTCAACTTCGTAGTCCGACATCCCCAACCCAAGCTCCTGAGAGGTACGTACCTTCAGGTCGAAGGAGGGGTTTCGCAGTCTGAAGTTCGCCGAACTGACGTGGCGAAGGCTCCGATCTCGGGGACGCCAGAAATGATAATTCAGCCCCACGCCCCAGCCCTGGTAGCGGCGAGTAGATGCCGGAATGCCAAGC
>SKMT01000686.1 GCA_007120915.1 Myxococcales bacterium
CCATCCACATCCTCCGGGTGGTCAAACCGGAAGTTGACGTGGAGGCGGAGGAACAGCGGTTGATCGGCTCAGCAATGGAAATCGTCGACCAGGTCGTGGAGAAAGGCGACGTCGACGTGCTCTACCACGTACAGCGCGCCGACCGGGTCACCGACGGCATCCGCGCCCAGGTCACCGCCGGCGCCCCGGACCTGGTGATCATCGGCGCGTCGCGCGAGTGGAAGATGCGCAACGTACTCTTCGGGGCCATCCCCGACGTCATCGCCGACCAGGCCCCCTGCTCGGTACTGATGGTGCGCCGTTATCTTCCCCAGCACTGGTCGTTCAAAGCCACCGAGCGACTCAAGAAGATTCGCGAAGACGCCGGGCTGACCACCTCTCCCGAAGAAGAGTGACACCGCCGGGGTTGGTGTCAGTGCACCAGCACGGCGTTTAGCTTTCGCTTTATGGGGGACGACACTTCCACACTGTTGTTTCGAATCCGCGAGAGCATGTGGCTGGTGCCGGCACTGCTGGTGCTGGCGGCCATCTTGCTTGCACCGGTGATGGTGCATCTCGACGAGTTGTACGGCGACGCCGCCGAACAGTGGCTGCCCTTCGTGTTCGGCGGCGGCTCCGACGCAGCACGCGACATGTTGACCACTGTCGCCACGGCGATGGCCTCCGTCATCGGTATCGCCTTCTCTATCATCATCGTCGTACTCCAGCTTGCGGCCTCCCAGTTTTCGCCCCGGGTGATCACCACCTTCCGGCGCGACCGCGGCCAGCAGATGGTGCTGGGGATGTACCTGGCGACCTTCGTGTACTCCCTTCTGGTGCTGCGGCGGGTTCGCGCCTCCAACGAAGCCGAACAGGCCTTCGTGCCGGGGCTGGCGATGCTGGTGGCGCTGATTCTGTCGCTGGTCTGTCTGGGGCTGCTGTTGTACTTCGTGCAGCACGTCTCCCAGCAGCTTCGCGTCTCCGACATCACCACCCGCATCCGCGGTGATCTAAGCGACGTCAGCGAAACGCTGTACCCCGCCGACATCGGCGAGCCCTACGATGCTGAAACACCGGACGAAGAGCTGATCGCCCATATCGAAGAGTCCGCCGCCGACACCATCGTCATTCGCGCTCCCAAAGGCGGATATCTGCAAAACATTCACGAAGACCGCCTCGCCGAGCACTGCGGCGATGGTGTGGAAGCTATTCGCGTCGAACGCGGCTTCGGTGCCTTTGTGTTCGAGCGCGAAGTGGTGGCCACCCTCTTTGTGTCCCGCTCGCACGTTTCGCTCGACGAATCGGACCTCAGTTCCATCGGCGACGACGCCTTCTCCGTCGGTTCCAGCCCCTCGCTTCGCTCCAACTCTCAGCTTGCGGTCCAGCAGTTGGTCGACGTGGCATTGAGGGCACTCTCCACCGGCGTCAACGACCCCTCCACCGCCCGTCAGGTGCTCGAAGAGCTGAGCGACTGGCTGGCGCTGACCGCCCACCGCGACTTCCCCTCTCGGGTGCGATTCGTCGACGACTGTATCCTCATCCTCCCCCAGACCGGCTTCGACGACTACGTCCATCAGGTCTTCGCCCAGATTCGCCAGGCCACCGCCGTCGGCGCCAACCTGTTGCACACCATCGCCGAGCAGCTCGAAAAGCTCGTCAACACCGCCCCTCCTCCCGACAGATTGCGTCCCTTCCGCGATCAGTTGCAGGCGCTGAAGCAAGAAACCGACAAGATCACCAACCCCATCGAGCGAGACCGGCTCGTCGAACGCGTCGATCTTCTGCTCGACGATCTCGACACCATGATCGGCGACTAAACGTCTTAGACATCGACGCCATCGACGTTCGCCAACACCTGCGGTGGCGACGACGCACTGTTGTCTTCGGCCGGCAAGATGCTCAGATCGGCGTTGGTCTCCAGAACCACCGCTTTGACCTCGTCGAGCGAGTCGTAGCCTCCGGCGCGCACCGCCGCGGCGACCTCCTCTCGGGTAAACCGCTCCCGGCGCATCGCCCCTTCGTCGAACTCCCCGTCGTAGTACAACAGCCTCGGCGTCGCTTTGACCATCGTCTGAAATCCCGTCCAGCGCGCCGCCGCCCAGGCCACCAGATACTGCAGCAACACCAGCCCCGAGATCCCGACCAGCCCCTCTACCAGCACCACCTCCTCGACCAGAATCACCGTCGAGACCATCGACCCCAGAGCCACCGTCACCACCCAGTCGAAGCTGTTCATCTTCGAGGTCGTCCGCTTGCCTGTAAACCGCAGCAGGCCCACCAAAAACGCGTACACCAGCGCCGTCATCACCAGAATTTCGCCGATCCTCTCCCAGTTCTCCATCAGCATCGGCCAATCCCCCCTTCACGGATGTAAGCCTATTGCCGGCCCAACACGCTACGCACTAATTGTGCGAACCGACTCCCCAACACCAACTTTCCCCCGAGCCCGATACCTGCACCCTTACGGACTTCCCAGCCTCAACAATGTGTTGTTCGGCCCGTAGGCATACGCCAGATCCTGGTGCACAAACTCCACCCCTCGAAGATTGCATCCATGTCCGCAGGCGCCGTCGGCAAAGTCCATCATCCGCCAGCTATCTCCACCGTCCTCGGACTGAAACACGAACACGTCGTCGGCCGTGCTGGTACTTCCCACCGCCAGCAACCGGTCGCCATAGCCGTCGATGTCATAGAAATGCCGTATATCTTCGTGCACCCCGTCGACCTGCTGCCAACTCTCCATGCCGTCGCGGGTGTAGTACATCTGCCGGTTCGCACCGACCGCCCAGATCTCGGATTCGTCGACAACGTGTATCCCTTCCAGCGGCCCACCTTCGAAGTCATGAGCTTGATCGACCAGCTCGATAATCTCCCAGCTTTCGGCACGGTTTTCGGAGTACAAAATTCGTGCTCCCCCTTCGTCACCGGTAAACGCCGTGCCGGCGGCCAGGAACACCCGGTCACCGTCGACGTCTTTGCCATTGGTGCCACTTAGCACTTCGCGCTGCATCTCGGTCTGCTCGAAGTTCTCACCACCGTCTTCGGTGCGATGCAACCGATCGCTGGTCTCCGTGGTCGCAAGTCCGACCTGGTCATCCCAGAAATAGACGTGATTGATGGTGTCGCCCTGTTCAAAGCCGTCGGCCTGCGGCTGGAAGGTCTCCCCGTCGTCGCTGTACCACAACTGGCGCTGGTCGCTTCCTCCCAGCCACACCCGCTGGCCCTGCGCATCGGGGCGCACCGCATAGGCATTGTACTCCGAATGTACCTGCTCCCAGCTCTGCCCGGCATCATCGGTGTACCACACACCTCGGTCACCGACCCCGGTAGCCCCCTCCGTAGCCATCCATCCCTCATTCTCATCCTCGAAATGCATCGATTTGATGACGATATTCTCCATCGGCGGGTCGGCATTGACCCAACCGCTCTCCCCGGTGTCCTCCACACACCCGGCGGCCACTGCCACTCCCATCACCGCCACCACCACACCAATCGCCATCTTCCGTCCAACACTCATCACTTCACCTTTCATGTTCGCTAATACTCCCATCTCCACCACCGACCACCCAACACCCACCACCCACCACCCAACACCCACCACCGACCACCTAACACCCACCACCGACCACCTAACACCCACCACCGACCACCTAACACCCACCACCTAACACCTGTCCCACCCTCACCAACCGTGAAACTTGATCAGCGTGTTGCCGTAACCGTAGGCGAACGCCAGCTCGTCGTTGACGTACTCAATCCCGTTGATCTCACAGCCGCTGCCACAGGAGGTGTCCTCGAAGGTCATCTCCCAACTGTCCCCACCGTCGGTGGACTCCCAGATAAAGATCCCGTCTTCGTGGTTGCCTCCGGCCACAATGTGATCGCCATTGCCGTCGATGCCATCGAACCCGGAGATCTCATTGGGCACCCCCTCGATCTGATTCCAGCTCTCCATGCCGTCGTCGGTGTAGTACAACTGGCGGTTTCTGCCTCCCGCCCAGATCTCGTCGTCGCTGACCACATGCACATCCCGGATCGAGCCGCCCTCGTAGTGATGGGCGTCGTCCTCGAATTCAATCATCTCCCAGTTCTCGCCCCGATCTTCGGAGTACAGGATCACCCCGCCGGTGTTGTCCTGGGTAAAGTCTGCCCCCGTGGTCACCCACGCCCGGTCGCCGTCGACGGTAATGGAGTTCATCCCGTTGACGTAGTCGTCTTCGAAGGCGATCTCCTCGAAGGTCTCGCCGCCATCTTCGGTGCGGTGGATGCGCTCTCCGGTCTGGCTTCCCAGAATGCCGGTGTCCCGGTCCCAGAAATACAAGTGACCGATCCAGTCCTGCTGGTTCAGTCCGTCGTCGGTGGGCTGGAAGTCGTGGCCGTCTTCGCTCACCCACAGCTCGCGGCTGTCGCTGCCGCCCATCCACACTCGTTCGCCCAACGCGTCGTAGCCGACGGCGTAGGCGTCGAAATCCTCGCGACGAAACTCCCAGTTGTCCCCACCGTTGTCCGTGTACCAGGCGCCACGATCGGCTACCAGGGGGTCGCCGTCGGTGGCCATCCAGCCACGGTCATCGTCGAAAAACTCGATGCTGTTAATGTGGGCCTCGGTGGCGGGAGCGGCCACCCACTCCCAGCCCTCTACCCCCGCCTGTGAGCCGTTGTTTGTGGCATCGTTGTTGTTCGTCGTGCTGTCGTTGTTGTCATTGTTGATCGTCGTCGTTTCGTTGTTCCCGGCATCGTCGTCCTCTCCGTCACCGAAGTCGAACTCTCCGCACCCACCCAGCGCAACCGCCGCGACCACCAACATACATCCCAATATCTCGAATCGTGCTCTCATCCGTCATCTCCGTGGCTGATGTTCGACCAGTGGCGTTTATCTGCTGTGTCTTCGCTGTGCTGCGCAGTAATAGAGGGCTCGCCGTCACCACGCAAGTGAACACTTACTAACTTGTTGTCCTGTTAAGATATCCTCTCCTTCTCCCTGGCGCCTGCCACCTGTGGGGAGCATGAAACTCCCGATGATACCGACACCACCGACGCCGCGAGCGCCGAAACCGATGATGGGTACGAGGCCCGATTGCCAGCCGTTTCTTGCGTACATCCCTGCGATACACCATCCTGACTGCCCAGCAGTACCCCGGCGAAGCCGGTATCGTCGTCCCCACCGCCAGGATTTTTCTCATGCTTCGAAGCTGGTCCGCACTACTTCCAGCACTGGCCGTTTCCGTCTGCGTAACGGGATGCATCTTCGCGGTCGACACCGATCTAAGCGACCATCAGCCTGACCCCGATGACGCCTCCCTCTCCATTGACGGCCCCGACGAGGCGGTGGTCGACCCCGAGGGCTTCGAGATCGACTACCAGATCAGTTGCGAACCCGACGGTTGCGACGACGCACTGTACTGCCGTGTCAGCGGTGACGGCGTCGCCGACGACGCGTTCCGCTCCTGCTCCGGTTCCTTCCAGGTCACCGACGCTGAGGTAGGAGAGAACGACATCGACGTGACCGTTCAGTTACGCGACGGCGACGATGCCATCGCCGATGACACCACCTCCACCCGGGTGTTGTTCGAATTCGACGCCGGCATCGAGGGGCTCGACTCCGACGCCTCACAACCCTTCTCCCACCCCGAGCTGGGAGAATTCTCCGCCTGGTGCACCCATCCGGACTGCGCCGCGGTTCAGTGCCGCTGGCACGACGACTCCGGCGACGAACTCACCGACGTCGACGCTCCCGACTGCTCGGCCGACACCTTCGAGCTGATCTGGGATGAAGACCTTCCCTCCGGCGCCGAGTTGCATCTTGAGGCTTGCTCATCTCGATTTGCCGACGACCACTGCCGACGAACCGACTATTCGTTCCACTACGAAGAGCCTCAATGGCAAGCCGCAGCCCTCGGCGCTGGTTTCGGCTGTGCCATCGAACAGGACCAGACACTCTGGTGCTGGGGCCGCAACGCCTACGGGCAGACAATCCCCGGTGGCGACGAAGACATCGACGAGCCCACGCGCGTCGACTTCCACCGCCGCTTCAAAGATGTCGCCGCCGGCGAATTTCACACCTGCGCGATCACCGACGCCGGTCAACTCTACTGCTGGGGTCGAAACCTCAATCACCAGTTCGACCCCGGCGCCGACCCTGACGACGCGATCGAACCGGTGGCCATCGGCGACGAGCTTCAGCTTGAATCCGTCTCCTCATTCCACCGTCACACCTGCGCGATCTCTGAGGACGAACAGCTCTACTGCTTTGGCGATGACGACAATTACCGCCTCGGCGCCACAACCGACTCCGAAGGGCTTGCTCATGTCGGTGTTCCCGATGGATTTGACGGCTGGGTTCAAGCCGACACCGGAGCAGATCACACCTGCGCAACCGCACGCGCCGACGAGCAGCATCGTGCTTTCTGCTGGGGCCGAAGTGACGACGGTCGACTCGGCATCGGCTCCGCCCCCGACGACATCGAAGACCCCACCGAGGTCTACCTGGGCGCCGGCTCCAGCGACTACCACGCCGACTCCATCTCTGCGGGCAACCGCCACAGTTGCGCTGTGTTCATCGACGGCGACTCCCCGCCCTATACCTACTGCTGGGGCCACGACGGCCAGGGGCGGCTCGGCTTTGACACCGACGAACAGCACTTCAGCCCCCAGCCGATCGACAACGGACAGAACCTCGTCGGGGTAACCGCCGCTGACTCCCACAGTTGTGCGATCAACGAAGGCGACAATCTGCGCGCCTACTGCTGGGGCTCCCAGCGCGACGGACGCCTGGGCAACGATGTCGACGACACCCAGTCTCTCGACTCCCCCCAGCAGGTCGAATCCGATCACGGCTTCGAACAGTTCGCCATGCACCGAAACCACACCTGCGGCATCACCACCGACGCCGATCTCTACTGCTGGGGCTCCAACTCGTTCGGCCAACTGCCCACAGCCAACCCCGACTCCAATCTGATCCCCCATCCCATGCAGTGGCCCTACGACCACCTCGGCGACGACTAGGTTGAGGCCGATCTCGACGTCGAAATCGAGGTCGAGCCCGAGGTCGAAATCGAGGTCGAAATCGAGGTCGAGCCCGAGGTCGAAATC
>SKMT01000430.1 GCA_007120915.1 Myxococcales bacterium
CAGCGCATACAGCGGACCTCCACAACGACAACCCGGTGCCGGCCAACACGACTGCTCAACTGGTCCGGCTCCGACCGCAGGGTAAATTGTCGAATCTGCTGAAATCATCGTCTCGTTCTTGTCTCCTCTCGCCCGAGGGCAGCTCCGGCTCGCGCGATGTTGAATTCGCCGGAACTGACGTCGGGGTCGATTCGTCCGTGTTGATGCTCGTTCGATTCGCCGGATGCACCGAACAGACACATCCGCGCCCCACACTACTATTATCGAAATTTTTGCCCCCGATTTTGCGTATCGACCTCAACTTTTCCTGATCCAGACACCGAAGATCGTCGGGATCACCCCACAAAATTAACGTGATCCGGCATTTTACGGCTCCAGCCGATCCCGAAGAATCTCCGATGCGATCTTCGGATCTGCGCGCCCCGACGACGCCTGCATCACCTGACCCATGAAATGGCCGAACAACTTTCGTTCGCCATCGCGGTAGCGCTGGACCAACGTCGGGTTCTGCTCAAGAATTTCATCGATCAGCCCGCCCAGATGTCGCTCATCGCTTAACTGCTCCAGGTCTAGGTGTTCCACCAATTTTCGCGGCGAGTCGGCGCTTCGAAGCACTTCTGGAAGCACCTTCGATGCAGCCGATGAACTGATGGTTCCGTCGTCGACCATCGCCACAATCTCAGCAACTTCACCGGGTGTAATATCCAGATCTGCAACTGTCTCTTCACCGACGTGGCCCAGCAGTTCATTGACCACAAAATTCGCCACTGCCACCGGGTCTTCTGGATAGGCGTCGACGGCCTGCTCGAAGAATCTCGCCCGCTGTGGTGGATCGACCAACGTCGCCGCATTTTGGGCATCGAGTTTGAACTGTTCGCACCATCGGCGCTGGCGTTGCCGCGGCAACTCCGGAAGCTCTTCGTGCACTTGTCGAAGGCGGTCATAGCTCACCCGTAACGCCGGAAGATCGGGGTCGGGAACATAGCGGTAATCAGGGGACGTCTCTTTGGTCCTCATCAGCTGCGTTCGATCGCGCTTTGGGTCATACGACCGTGTTTCATCCGCAGCCGATTGCCGCCGCTGCTCGCCCAGCTTACGCAGCCGCTTCTCTTCTGTCTGAAGTGCGCGGCGCACAAATCGAAACGAATTGAGATTCTTCACCTCCACCCTCGGCCCCGGGCTCGGGAGCGGTTCTCCCGAATCGACGCGCCGCAGCGAAATGTTGGCGTCGCATCGGAATGACCCCTCCTGCATATTTCCGTCGCACACCCCCAGATGCACCACCAGCCGATGTAACTCCCGCAGCGCAGACTCCGCCTGCTCTGGGTCAGACAACTCTGGTTGCGTCACCACCTCGATAAGCGGGACTCCCGCCCGGTTAAAATCGATCAGCGTCTGCTCTGCGGCGCTGTCATACACCGATTTTGCGGCGTCCTCCTCAAGGTGAATTCGACGCAGTGCTAACTCACATTCCCGGCCATTATGGTCGAATTTCAGCCTGCCACCGGTACACAGCGGCCGGCGTTGCTGCGTGATCTGATATCCCTTCGGCAGATCGGGATAGAAGTAGTGCTTGCGGTCGAATCGACTCCGGGAGTGAATCGTACACCCCAGCGCCAGCCCCACTCGAAGCGCCAGGTCCACGGCTCGCCGGTTCAACACCGGCAGTTGACCGGGCAACCCGATGTCATAGGCGGTAACACGGCGGTTTGCCGACGCACCGAAGTCGACGGGGCCCCCGCTGAACAGCCGGGTCTGCGTCAATAACTGGCAGTGGACCTCCAGCCCAATCACCGGCTGTAGTTCAGACTCACTCATCGGTTTCCCCACCGGAGTTTAGCTCTTCGAGCAGCCGCGCGGCACCAAACAATCGCCGCTCACCGAACGCCGCTGCCGTCACCTGCACCC
This sequence comes from Myxococcales bacterium, assembly GCA_007120915.1. Lineage (GTDB taxonomy): Bacteria > Myxococcota_A > Bradymonadia > Bradymonadales > Bradymonadaceae > SLJM01. The sequence goes on from SKMT01000430.1 coordinate 1,909, forward strand.
CAAAGGGCATCCCGTCTTCATCCACTCCCGCCGGCAGCGACATCGCCGGCAGCCCCGCCAGACTCACAGGAACCACGAACTCATCGCCTGCATACGCTCCCAGCGGCCCCAGCTTCTGGCCCCGCTGATACGCCGTCGTCGGCGTCGTCGGTGTCACCATCACGTCCACCTGCTCGAACCCCTGGCGAAACTCCTCGATAATCGCCCCCCGAACCCGACAGGCCTGCTCGTAGTACTGCTCTACATAGCCTTCCGAAAGTACGTACGCCCCCAGCATTATTCGCCGCTTCACCTCTTGACCAAACCCCTCGGTGCGGCTTCGACGACAGAGCTGATCGAAATCCTTCCCCGCGGCCCGCTTGCCGTAGCGCACCCCGTCGTATCGCGCCAGATTACTCGACGCCTCTGCAGTCGCTATGACCCGGTAGGCTGCCGATGCCAACTCTATCCGGTGCAGCTTTACTTCCCTCACGCAGACTCCACTCTCTTCAAGCCGCCGCACAAACTGCTGGAACCCGGCCTTCACCGCCGGCTGCATTTTCACTTCGTTGATCCAGCCCGTGGGCAATCCCACCACCAACTGCTGCGGCTCACAGGCCGGCACCGAACCGGGATCCACATCGGGAACGGCCCTGTCCACACAGGTCGCGTCCTGCTCATCGGCACCGGCAAGCACCGAAAACAACACCGCTGCATCATCGACGGTGCGCGTAAACCAGCCCACCTGATCCAGGCTCGACGCAAAGGCGATCAACCCCCGCCTGCTGACCCGTCCCCAACTCGGTTTGAACCCCACCACTCCACAGAAGGAAGCGGGCTGGCGTACACTGCCCCCGGTGTCACTTCCCAGCGCCGCCGGGCAGATTCCGGCCGCGACACACACCGCCGACCCCCCTGACGAGCCTCCAGCAACGCGGTGCGTATCCAGTGGATGTAGCGTCGGTCCCGCAAACGAATGCTCCGTGGTCGCGCCCATCCCGAATTCGTCCAGGTTCGTCTTCCCGAAGATCACCGCCCCCGCTTCGCGAAGCCGCGCGACCACCGTCGCATCCTGCACAGGCTGATACTCCTGCAACATCTCGCTGGCCGCTGTGGTCACAAAATCAGTGGTGCAGATGTTGTCTTTCACCGCCACCGGCACCCCGGCGAGTATCCCTTCATCGGCGACTGCTGTGGGCTGACGGGGCGGTTCGCTTATGAACGCGTTCAACCCACCGCTCTGCTCGACGCGTCGAAGACAGTGCGCCAGATACTCCTGGGCGCTCAGTTGCCCGTCAGCATACGCCGCCTGCAATCGGGCAATTGTCCACGTTGACCACTCACTTGTCGTCATGGCTCGAAGGGGCGGCGGGGACACTGATATGACCACGTTGCTGTTGTGCAGCCCCCTCTAGCACATCTTTTATTTCCAGCGGCGCATCCGGATCGTCGGCGCGCTCCCGGCCGGCCAACTCCACCGGTTGGTACGCAGGCGATACCCCCTCGACGTCGACATTCTTGATCCCCTCGATGGACTGCTCCAACTGGCGAAGATCTTTTCGCAGCCCCCGGCGTTGTTCGTCGTCCAGATCCAGTTGCACCAGCCGCTGCAGATGGTCGATATCAACGCCGCCGCCGTCACGATCCGCCATCACTTCTGTCCATCTTCGGTGGTATCTTCCGACTCTCCTACCTCCGCCTCTCCTCCCGGCGGAACAAACACCTCCGAGCGGTAGTAGCGAAGCTCTCGGATCGAATCCCGGATATCATCGAGCGCCCGGTGGCTCTGTTGTTTCGACGGCGGCGACACATCATCGGGGTACCACCGACGCACCACCTCTTTGACCGACGAGACGTCGATAATCCGGTAGTGCAGATAGGCTTCCAGCTTCGGCATGTATTTGGCCAGAAACCGCCGATCCTGCCACACTGAATTGCCACACAGCGGGGCGGTGTCCCGATGGCAGTGCCGGGCGATAAAATCCAGCGTCTGCCGCTCGGCGGCCTTCATCGTCAGCTCCGACTCCCGAACCGCTTCGGTCAGCCCCGATGCACCGTGGTGGCGGGTGTTCCACTCGTCCATCCCGTCGAGCACCTCATCGGGCTGGCTGATCACCAGCTCCGGGCCCTCGTCGATGACTTTCAACTGTGAATCGGTGACGATCGTCGCAATCTCGAGGATGGTATCGGTCTCCACCTCCAGCCCGCTCATCTCCAGATCGATCCACACCAGGTTGTTTTGTGAAGGCATTGGTTTCTCCGCTTCGGCTGCGCTGCTGTCTGTCGAATTGCCTACCAACCCGACCGCCACCGACGCAACCGTGAGAGAAAATTATCACCGATGATGCTGTCGGTTGTCAGCCGATGCCATCACAGGCACTATTCACCTCCGTTTCGGTGCCCATACAAGGAAACAGCACGATGACCACAACAAATCTGGCCAAGTGCCTTTCCATCCCGGCGTTGTTCGTTATGGTGGGGGCCATCATTGTCGTCGTCACGGGGTGCACCGGGTTTCAGCAGGCTCAGAGCCCGGCGGGTGATACCTTCGTGGAACTGGACGTTGAACCTTCGGATGCAGCCCTGTTTGTCGACGACGATTACATGGGCACCGCCGACGGCTGGCAACACGGGATGGTTCCCGTCGAACCCGGCCTGCGCCGCCTGAAGATCGACGCCGAAGGCTACATCCCCCAGCGTCTCGACATCGATGTTGACCAGGGGCGTACCATCACTGTCACTGCCCGGCTCGAACCGGAGATCACCACCCCCGATGGCGAACAACTCGATGAAGCACCACAGCGCGACGACGGTCCCCAGCAGAGCGACGACGATGACGATACCATCGCACCGCCGGATCATCCCACGGCGCCCGAATAAACCACGGATCCGACGATGACCATCTCCCCCACATCCCGCAGTGCCGCCCCCGAGATCAGCCAGGCGCTCGAATCGTTGCATTCGCTCCTTGAGCTGATGGACAACAGTCAAGTCCACTCCGTGCTGGTACGCGCCGATGGCCACTGGCTGTGTGACCACAGCGGCTGTCTTCAGGCGCGCACCCCGCCGTTGTCCGCCGACGTCAGTCGGGCGCTGGTCCAGGCGGTCTACCGCCATGGCCCGGGTGCCTGTCATAACGGCTGGTGGGTTCGACCAGTTGAAGGCCCGCTGGTGGGCACCGTGGAGTTGAGACGCCGCCCTCGTGGCGACGGGCTGTCGGAACATACCTCCACTCTCTTGAACACTCGTCTGTCTGCGGAGGCATCGGGGCTGGTCTTCGGGCAGTCACGACGCGCCCGATCGGCGATGCTGTTGAACATTCCGGAGGCTGCCGGCGCTTCGTTTGCTATCTACGTTGGCGCCGTGCCCCCGCTGGTGCCAGATGACACGAACCTGCTGGTGGTCGACCCCCCGCAAGATGACCGCCAGCGCATGCAGCTTGCCCCGCTTCTGGAAGATGCAGCTCTCGTGTTGTTCGACACCCCCGTAGTCGCCGCCGACGTGCGTCTGTTGTTCTCCGGGCGCGTCAACTCCGGGCGCTGGCTTGCCGCCGATGTCACCTCTCCCCGGCCCACCGAAGCTCCCTGGGCCGAAGCAATCGCCCGCATCGACACCCGCATCGGTGTCAATTCCGCCGGCTCTGACTCGGTACGGCTGAAGCATTTCTCGCAACGAAGCTCCGATGGCTGGGAGCTGGTACTCGACGACGGTCGCCCCCCGGAAGGCGACGCTCTGCCCCAGGAGACCACCGTCGACCCCGCCGTGCGAAGCTACGGCCCCGACGACAACGCCACCACCAATCCTGAAACCCCTTCCCGTCTTATCGAGGAATCCTCTCCCGAATCACACCATCCTCCGGTGGGCGAAGAATCCGACGCCGATGAAAGTACCGCCGTGAACCTCGACACCCTCGATGACGACTCCTCTCCCTCTCCGCTTCGAGAAAGTGGTGAGATTGAGGTCCCCGGATTCACCTCCAGCTCCGAAGTCGAGGTCGTCGACGATGACCCCCCTCCGGAGCCTGCCTCCGCAGAAGTACTTCGCGGCGACCGCATCGATGAACAACTTCCCGAGCTGGTCGCCAGCAGCGATGTCGACGACGTCAAAATTCCGGAACTCGATCCCCGACAGTTGCGTCGCACCTATGAGGGGGAAGTCGACTCTGAGACACTGCGCCAGATCCGCGAGATGCGTCGGCGCCAACGCCAGAACCAATCCCCCGACCACACCGACAGCGACGACTCCAGCGACCGCATCGGTGCCGAAACCGAGCGCATCGGCGCCGAAACGGAGCAACTCACCCACTCCGGAGAGCCAGAAACCGACGAACTCGATCCGCCGGACGCCCACGAGCCGGATACCACCGAAGTCTCCGTTGACGATGTGGAGACAAACCCGGCCCGACAAAGCGTTGATGATGCTGCTTCGGCGCCAGATTCTGATTATGGCGCTGGCGATGACGACACTGCCAACCTCAGCGCCGACGAACTGTTCGACCGCCTCGACGCTGCCACCGGTGGCGACGACCCTTCCTGAGTTCGGTCAGCTTCGCTCCATTCCCAGCACCCGCACTCCCAGCCGGCCGTCCACCTCCACCAACTCCCCCCGGCCCACTCGCCTGCCCTGCACGACCAGCTCCACGGGGCTGCCCAGCGGCTTCTGACAGTCCAGCACCTGGCCTCGCCGCAGTCTTGCCAGCGTCTCCAACTCCAGGCTCACCGTGCCCACCCGCACCTGAAGCTGCACCTGATTGGTCGGAACGGCAGCATCCAGTGCTGCACCTTCTTCAGTCCGTACCGAGTCTTCGCTGTCTGACTCCACGCCTGCTCCTTCGTGATCGCTTTTCATTTGTGTCTCCTCCACCACCAGTTGCCATCGTCCATCTGCCCCCGGCTCCAGCCGGCCACGCACCGATTTTTCGCCCGACGGCACCCAGGCTGCCCCATTACGGCGCGCCGACTGTTGAAGGCAGCCGAGTCTGACCCCGTGGCGGTCGACCATCACGATGTCTGCCCGGCGCAGCCCTCTGAATTCTCCGGTGGTCAGTGTCGTTGTGCCCGCCACCAGCGAGCCCGGAAGCTCAATCCGGCGCCACCGGCTCTGGTCCACATCCATGGTGAACTCCCCGCTGTCGCAGATGTCGCCGCGCAGCGTTCGCACCACACTC
>SKMT01000451.1 GCA_007120915.1 Myxococcales bacterium
CCCCAGTACCACCAGCCCCCATGCGGCAAAGCCGAACACCAGCAGCACAGCACTGTCCATCTGCATTAGAATTGCCACCACTACAAACCAGGTCGCATAGGCCACTGCCACCGCCACCCCCTTGACCACAAATGTACCTGCCATCGTGGCGAGATAGCTCTTCGCCTGCGAAAACTCCCCCTTCGTCGAACGGCCGGTGTATCGGTTGTCGACGTGACGAATCTTCAGCCCCCAGAAATATGCCGCCACAACCACCGCGACCACCACCGCCAGGATGATCCCCAGCACTATCAGTGCACCACCGGTTTCTCTCGCCCCCAGAAACCCTCCCATGCCTGCAACGGTGACGATCCCTCCCACCAGCACCATGTGCACGATCATCCAGAGCACATAGTAACCCATCAGCCGAAGCCCCGTCTTCGGAACCAGATCGAGGATCAGCCTCGCCGTATCAGCAAACCCGGTCGGATCCACCTGCTCCGGCTGCGGATGCTGATGATCTGCCGGGCCCAGCTCGGCATCCGGGCTCGAATACGGATTCGCTTCCGTCTCCATTGGTTCCGCCTCTCATCTGTCACGCCAAATTGGTAGGTACTCACAGAACCTACCAAACGGGGTTAGCAAATAAAATCGGGTCGCCCCAACGTCGTCCTCACGACCCAGGACTCATGATCATCGAGGTTGCGCAACCGCCTTCTATTAGAGACGCCTGAACTACGGCTAACTAAAGATTTATGGGGAGCTTCGGGTGACCCACTGAGACACACGACCTCACAACCCCACGACCTCACGACCTCACGACCCCAAGACACGCGACCCAAGACACGCGACCCAAGACACGCGACCCAAGACACGCGACCCGAGACACACGACCTCACGACCCCGACTGGCATTCCCCCCGCCAAGCCAGTACAATCCCGGCGGTCCCACACCGAAAATGGTTTTCGTCCAAACCTCAGAGGTTCCGCTATGTTCTCACGTCGTCTGTTGATCTACCTGACCGCTGCAGCCCTCTCCATCGGCACCCTCGCCTGCGGTGATCCCGAAGAGGAACAGGACAACCAGCAGGAAAACCAGGAACCGGACAACCAGAACAACCAGAATAATCAGAACAACCAGGAGCCCGACCACCCCGACGAGCGCACCACCGATTGCGATGCGTTGATGCCGGAGTACTGCTCGATGCCCTGGCCGTCGAACCAGTTTCTCCAGGAAGATAGCGAACGTGACACCGGCTACACCCTCGACTTCGGTGAGACCACGCTTCCCGTCAGCAACAACAATGACGAGCCCATCGACCACGAGATGTACCGCCGGCTCGACGGCTACGGGCTGGGCACGCCGGTGGCGGTGTTGTTTCCCGACGTCGACATCTCCGGGATGCCCGCCGAAGACTCCATCGAAGATTCGATCGAAGACGACGACCGCGACGCCTTCTTCTTCGAGGTGACCGACAACGGGCTCGAACCGGTGCCCTTCTGGGCGGAACTCGACGTGCATGCCGCATCCCCGGACGAACAGGTGTTGTATCTGCGCCCGGCGGTCATCCTCGAGGAAGACGCCCGCTACGTCGTCGGATTCCGCAATCTCGTCGACGACGACGGCGACGAATTCGAGCGCTCCGACGCCTTCGAGGCCTATCTGTCCGGCGACGCCGCCGACGACGAAGAGCTGGCCTGGCGACAGGATCGATTCGACGACATCTTCGAGATGCTCGAGGACGCCGGCGTCGACCGCGACAATCTGACGCTGGCCTGGGACTTCCACACCGGCAGCAGCGACGGATTGCACGGCGATCTGCTCCACGTCATCGACGAAGGGCTCGCCGAGGCCGAAGACAACGGCATCCCCATCGAGATCGACAACGTCGAGGCATTCGATGAGAGCGAACACGACGACGTCGCCTTCCGCGTCGAAGGCACCTTCGAGGTCCCCCACTTCCTGGAGCCCTCCGACCGCACCTCCGCGCCGACGGCCTACCTGTTTCACCGCGACGACGATGACAACCCCGCCGTCAACGGCACACGGGAAGCCGACTTCTGGCTTCAGATCCCCCACTCCGCCGTCGACGGCGACCCCCAGGGGCTGGTCAACTACGGCCACGGCATGCTCGGCAGCGGCAGCCAGACCTTCTCCGAGGGCTCCAACGCCCCCATCGGTAACGACAACGACCTGATCTTCTTCGGCGCCGATTTCATCGGCTTCGCCGACTCCGACGTCCCCCAGGCGATCGAGGCGCTGCAACAGCCGACGTTCTTCAAAGAGCTCGTCGATCGGATGCACCAGGGCGTGCTCGAATACGTCCTTCTGACCCAGGCGATGAAAAACAGCCTCGAAGAACTCCCTGACGACGACGCCTTCGACGAAGTCGGCGACGATCTCGAGCTGACCGTCGACGACGAACGCGTCTACTACTCCGGCATCTCCCAGGGTGGCATCTACGGGGTGACCGTACTCGCCGTCGACCCCACCGTCCGCCACGGCCATCTGGGCGTTCCCGGCCACAACTACGCGATGATGATGGAGCGCTCCTCGAACTTCTACGGGACCTACGACAACTTCATCCGCGCCGGCTTCCCCGACCGCGTCGACCAGTCGATGGCCATCCCCATCATCCAGCTGCTGTGGGACAAGATCGACCCCATCAGCTATCTGCGCCGGCTCGAAGCCGAGCCCTTCGACCCCGACACCCCCAAGCACGGGCTGTTCGCCACCGCCAAGGGCGACTACCAGGTCGCCGTGGTCACCAAAGAGATCACCGCCCGAAGCGGCATCGACATCCCGATTCTCGAAAACTACGACCGCGAACGCGGCGAACCCTGGGATGTCGACGTCGCCGAGTATGACCATGCGGGCTCCGGTATCGTAAATTACGACTTCGGCAACCCTTGGCCCGAAGCGGGCAACGACGCCCCGGAAGACGACTACGGCGACCCCCACGGGCTTCCCCGCCGGCTGCCCGAACACCAACAACAGCTCGCCCACTTTCTGGACACCGGCGAGATCATCGACGTCTGCGACGGCGACCCCTGCTACTTTCCTCCGGAGGAGGATTGAGAGGTACTCTTCTGGTTCGCGACAGGCCCCTCGCACACCACAAACTCTAATAACCTGCACGGCTTCCCTCCCCGGATTCGCCGGGGAGGTGCCGAACGAGCGCAGCGATGTGAGGCGGAGGGGCCCCTCGCACACCAGAAGCCCCCGCGACCGTAACACTTCACCTCCCACCGTTCGTGTTCATCTTTACCCCGGCGTAACCCCCGTAACCTCTCCTTCCCCCGGGAGACGAAGATGAACATCGCAGTTGCCGTAGACTTCTCGATGGAATCGCACTTCGCGGTACGCTGGGCGCTCGATCTGCGCAACCGGCTGCGCGACCGCGAAACCCCGGTGAACACCTTCGCGGTGACCATCCCCGCCGACGACCAAGATTTCGGCTACCGCACCCTCGCCGGGCTCCCCACCGCCACCACCGAAGACGCCGGGGTCACCCACCAGATCGCCCATCACATCCGCGATTTCCTCGAATCCGTGGACTACGACGTCGACGACGTCCAGATCGTCCTCGAAGAGGGCGACCCCTCCAAGGTAATCTCCCGGTTCTGTGAGACCCACGACATCGACTGGCTGGTCACCGGGATGAACTCATCCGACGCACTAAGCCGTCTGGTACTCGGCTCGACGGTGCACCGCCTCAGCGAAATCGCCCCCTGCAATCTGGTGGTCGTTCACCCCGAGCACAGCCGGCTGCAATCGGCGTTGGACGTCGCCGCCGGCATCGACTTTCTGCCCGGCTCCGAGACCGCCCTGTTCGGCGCCGCCGCCCTGGCCGATGTCACCGGCGGGCACCTCCACCTGGTGCACGCGTTGCAGGAAGCACCCACCGGCGCCTCCCGACGCGGCCCACTCTCCACCCTCGACCCCGAGGACATGGCCCGCCTCGAAGCCGACGCCAACGAGTCGCTCGACATGATGATGGACGAAATCCGGCGCCAGCACCCCGAGTTGAACTACAGCAAGCTCATCCACTCCGGCTCTGCGAAAAAAGTGCTCATCAACTACATCGCCGAACAGGACATCGACGCGGTGTGCCTGGGCAAAGTCCACCACTCCACCTTCGAAAAGTGGTTCTTCGGCAGCGTCTCCCGCGCCCTGCTCAAAAAGATGCCCACCACCCTGGTGCTCGTTCCTCCCGAAGAGGCATAACCGCGCCGAACACCGCCAACAGACATTTCCGAGTTCCGAGTTCCGACTTCCGATTTACCTTTACTTCGTCTCCAGATTTCCACGCAATCTCAATGAATCGGCCGGAAACCATCAGACAAAGAGAAGATAAAAGTCGATCGGAAGTCGGAAGTCGGAAAGGGCGCGGCGTCGTCGCAGAATAGCCGCCCCCTTCCGATTCCCAGCTCACAACTCCCCCAAAACCGGCATCGCCTCCACATCCCCCTCGTCGAGCAACTCCCAGTCGAGCCCCTCCGGGCCCTCCCCCGGCGATGCGACCTCCCACAACCGCGTCGGCGTGGCGATCACCGACAGATGCACGTCGTGGTCCTCGACGGGAAACTCGTCGACCACCTGCACGTCGTGCACCGTGGTGACCACCGGCACCGGTGGCTGGCCCAGCTCGCGCAAAATCGCGTACTCCAGGTCGCTGTAGCCGTGGCCCTTGCCGGCGCGTTTCCCATCCTCGGTGACCGCCACACAACCGGTGACAATCACGTCGATGTCGGGCATCTCGTCGAGCGCCACCTTCCGGGCATGCGGTTTCCACCGGCTGATCATCGTCGCGTCGCGAATGTCATCATCGGCAATCTCGGCGGGATCGAACGCCATAAATCCCGCTTTCAGCCTCGGCGTGGGGACTACCACCGTTTTGCCCGCACGAAGCAGCGCCTCTCTGACCGGCCGCTGCGGTGAGTCGGGATTGACTTTTACCACCTGCGCCTTTGCCACCAGCGGATGCTCCACCAGCCGCGCCGCCGCCTCTTCGGCCCCCGAGAAGTTTGGAATTCGGCCCGTTACCGGAAAGGGAAACCGCGCCACACCCTGCTCGGTCAGCTCGTCCCAGACCCATTCCCTGGCAGATTGCTTGGTTTCAAATTGCATTTCAGTACCACCTGCACATCGACCCATCTCGAACACATTGGTCCAACTCGGCGGTATCACCTCCGTCCACCCGCGCTCCCTCCACTTTGCTACGGTCGCACGGGCCCACCAGGGGGGCATCTCAACCCTCACGGGTCACCCAGAGCCCAGCTCCCAGCGCCCAGCACCCAGCACCCAGCGCCCAGAGCCTAGAGCCTAGAGCCTACCCCCCGCCTCACACCAACTCCTCCGGATCCCCCGCCAGAGTATCGCCGCCTAACGTCACCGTCATCTCAAAGGCCTCGGTGCCTTCGAAGGTCTCCGGAGATTGCCGGCGCGCCAGCAGATCGTCGCGGTGTTCGTTCCACCACTGCAATGCATCGTGCACCGTCCACTCCGTCTCGCATTCGCATTCCATCAGCGCTGCCAGCACCTTGCGCATCGACGCCGGCCTGTCGGCAGGGTCCTGGGCAAGACAATCCATCACCAGTTCTTCCAGCGCCGGATCGACCGGCCGGCCCAGCACCTCCGACGGGGGTTCCACCTGCTCTTCGACCTGCGCGATCATCGTATCCACCGCCGAGTCACCCCGGTAGGGGTTGCACCCGCAAAGCAGCGTGTACATCACCGCTCCTACCGCGAAGATGTCCACACGCGGGTCATCGGACTGGCCCTTCCGAATCACCTCCGGGGCCATGTACCCCGGCGAGCCCTGGCGGTGATGCTTCTGGGTCAGCGAAATTCCCTCCGGTGCTTTCACGTCCTTGACCAGCCCGAAGTCCAGCACGGTGATCCGATCCGCCATCCCCCCTTCGTCGGTGATCATGATGTTGCCCGGCTTGACGTCCCGGTGGATCAACCCCGTCTGATGGGCCTCATTCAACGCCCCACACACCTGCTTCATCAGGTAGACCACCCGGCCGTCCGACAGGGGGCCGGTATACTCGATAAACTCCTGGAGACTCACCCCGTCCAGATACTCCATCGCGTAGTAAAACAGCCCCTCGTCGGTCTCCCCGTAGTCGAACACCGTCACTGTGTTGGGATGGGTGAGCCGACAGGTAAGCTGGACTTCCCGCTCAAAACGTTTGATCGACTCCCGGTCGTACATCTCCGGTTTGAGCAATTTCACCGCCGTGGGCCGCTCCAACATCGCGTGTTCGGCGCGATAGACCTCTCCCATCCCACCGCCACCGATCTTCTCGGTAAGGCGGTATTTTCCGAACTCCTGAGCATCTTCGAACGCATCGTTGATTCGTCTGCGGTACCGCCTCGACATCCACATCGACAACAACACCGCCAGCACCACTCCCCCGAACCCCGCCGAAACAGCGAGGTTTCGCTGCCGGTCGACCGTTCCCGTCAAGTCCGCCCGCGGGATCACCGTGGCGACCACCAGCGTCTGATCGGCCAACTCGAACCGACTGAACCCGGCACGAATCCGGCCCGTGTCCTCGTGTTCGGCCTGTACGATCCCCTCTTCTGCACCATTGTCACGCCACTTCTCCCAGGCCATTCCCAGCGTACCCATGCCCAGCTCCTCCCAGCTCGACAGAATTTCATCAGCGACTACCTCCGGGTCTTCGTAGCGAGCCAGCGACGGAAGTCCCACCAATTCTCCAGTCGGTGTCAGCACCGCCACCACTCCGTTTTCCGTCGGTTCCATCCCTATAGTGTGCTGGGAAATATCCGTCAGCGACACGCCCAGCGCCACCACCTGCGCCCGGTCCTCGTCGGGCCGGGAGTAGCGGCGAGCCGCCGCCACCCCCGGCTCATCGAGGGTGTAAAGCACGAAGGGATCCGTCCAATGGGTCTGCCCTTCCGCCACTCCCATCACCCCGTCGTACCAGGGTTGTTGCAGCGATTCGCCAGCCGGTTCCGTTCGGCGATCCAGTTCATTGCCCGCCTCATCCCAGCGCAGCGTGATTCGCTCATCGCTGTTCTGGTCTTCGCGATA
>SKMT01000005.1 GCA_007120915.1 Myxococcales bacterium
AACTCCGGCGCTGGATGTGGTGGGATTCTGGCCCGCCGTCGCCGGGGCGTTCGTCGTCTCCGTGGTCAGTTGGTTTCTGGGGATATTCGTCGGCACCCGGGATGCACCGCTGATCGGGGGCACCGGATAATTTTGTACTGGTCTGGCGAATGGGGGAAGCTATAATCGACCATCTGGTGCAGGATGACCTGCACAAACCATTGCACCGATGGTGACCTACCCCTTTCTGTGCACAACCGAAATCACTGAACTCGGCGATGCGATGCCGAAGGCGAAGCTCTGTATCTTCGCGCCCCCCCCACCACTGCAGGATCATTGTGATGAAACCATCGAACAACCCCCCCCTTCTCAGCCTGATAGCCGCCCTGTTGATTGTCGCGGTGTCCATCGGCTGTGGCGACGACTCTGCCGAGCCCACCCCCGATGAACCGTCAGACCAACTGGAGCCTGCCGAAGCCCATCAGTGGTGCGCCGCCGCCGGCACTTCGTCGGACGGCGAATTGACGGCGCTGCAGTGCGCCGGCCCCCACCAGGTGTCCGGCTTCGAATCCAGCGACGGCGAAACCGTCTGGCAACCCGGCGCCTTCCACATCATCGCTGACTGAATACCCACCTCATCATGGAGTAACAGATGCGCATTGTTCATCAACTGTCTAAATCCCTTCTTTCGTTGACCTGTCTTGGCGTGATCGCCCTTGTGTCGGCCACCGCAATCGCAGCGGTGCCGGTGACGATGACCCAACAGGGTCGGCTCATCGACCAGGACGGCGAACCCCGCACCGGAGAGCTGGAACTGCTGTTCGAGATCTACGACTCATCAACAGGCGACAACCTGCTGTGGAGCGACCAGATGACCGTCGACGTGGGCGACACCGGCGTCTACAGCGTCACCCTCGGTGGCAGCGACAACCCCATCGATGCCGACGTACTCCAGGATGGTGACGCCTATCTGGGGCTGACCGTCGACGGCAGTGAACTCTCTCCACGCCTGGAGATGACCTCCGTACCCTTCGCCGCGATCGCCGAACGCGCTGCTGTGGCAGACTCGGTGGCCGACGGCAGCATCACCTCCGACTCGCTGGCCTCGGGCGCGGTCACCTCCGAGGTGGTCGACTCCATCGACTGGAGCCAGATCACCGGTGTGCCCTCCGAGATCCAGGAGCCGACGGACACCCTGGCGGAATTGAGCTGCTCCAGCGATGAACTGGCGCTGTTCGACGGCAGCAACTGGAGCTGTGCGGCCCTGCCGACGTACTCCGGCGATGACTTCGCTCTCTCCGATCAGAGCTGCGACGGCGATGACGTCGCCGTCGGCGTCAACACCGACGGCACCCTGATGTGCGACGAACAGAGAAGCTACACCGCCGGTGCCGGCCTTGAGCTAGACGACAGTGAATTCTCTGTGGTCGACGGGCAGTTCGTCGAATGCCTGGGCTCTCCCTGCCCCGTCGGTGAGTCGAGCCGCTTTTATGTCGACGGGGACACCGACGGCTCCAACTACCTGGAGGGACGAAACGAGACCTTCTGCTTCCCCTCGCCCGTCGGCTGCTTTACCACCCAGACCGTCGTCTCCGGCAATGACATGCTGGTCGAAGGCGCACTTGAGATCGACGATGGTGCCATCGTTGGCGAAGAGCTCCACGTCGAAGACCGACTCGGCATTAACCTCGACGAATCTCCTGAAACCTCAGTGCATATCAAACAGGATATAGGCACCCGCGGCCTGACGCTGGAAACAATGGGCGCCTCCAGGCCGGAGGCATGGACACTGGGAACCAGCAATGCGACCAACAACCTGCACTTCCGCTACAGCGACGACATCCACTCCGACGACCCCTCGCTGATGGCCTGGATCAACAGAGATAGCGGCGAATTTCACACCGCCTCCGACCGGAGAGTCAAACAGGACATCCAGACCGTCGACCAGATTCTCGACGACGTGATGGAACTGCAGCCGATGCAGTATCGCTACAAGCATCGCCCCGACGCCGATGCGACGATGGGATTCATGGCCCAACAAGTCGAAGAGCTGTTTCCCCATCTGGTCAGCTACGACCCCAAAAATGACCACTACGGGCTGTCCTATGCCGGATTCAGCGTTCTGGCGGTGCAGGCGATCCGGGAGCAACAGCAGGTCATCGACGATCTGGAGGATCGACTCGCCGAGATCGAACGGCAACTCGCCGATCACTGATCGGATGTGGCGGTCCGGCCGCGCTGCTTCCGGACCGCCCTCCTTTCCCATCGCCGCGTGCGTGCCTACCCTGTTGCACACGCCGTTGACTGCACTGGCACACTGCAACCGGGAGCAACCTAATGTCTCCACGTTCCGACGCCGATCCACACGCCCGGCTTCGCGAGGATGTCGACCTTCTGGGACGACTGCTCGGCGAGACCCTTCAGAGCCAGGAGGGCCAACCGCTGTTCGACACCGTCGAGCAGGTACGCCAGTTGTCCAAGAAAGCCCACCGGCAGGACCAGGGTCCGTTCCAGCAGTTGCGCACCCTGCTCGAAGAGCTGCCCGAAGAGCGGGCGCTGCGCGTCGCCCGAGCCTTCGCGAAATTTCTGACCCTGGCGAACATCGCCGAACAGCACCACCGGGTGCGTCGCCGACGCCAGTACCAGCGCGACGCAACCAGTCCCCCTCAACGTGGCTCCTTCGAGGAGACCTTCGATGACCTGCTGAACCAGGACATCGACACCGATCAGTTGTACGAAGCGGTCTGCAACCAGCAGGTCGAGCTGGTGCTGACGGCCCACCCCACCGAAGTGGTACGCCGCACCCTCCAACAAAAACACAACCGTGTCGCCGCGTTGCTTCGCCGCCGTGACCGCCCCGATCTTACCCCCCGCGAAGACCAGCAGACCACCGAAGCGCTGCGCCGCCAGATCGTCTCCGAGTGGGACACCGACGAACTTCGCGGCCAACGACCCACCCCCGAAGACGAGGCCCGCGGCGGATTCGCCGTCATCGAAAACGTACTGTGGGACGTAGTCCCCCAGTTCACCCGCCAACTGAGCGAAACACTCCATGAACACACCGGACGCTGGCTGCCCCGGCGCGCCGCACCGGTTCGCTTCGGCTCCTGGATGGGCGGGGATCGCGACGGCAACCCCAACGTCACCCCCGAGGTCACCCGCCGGGTCTGTTTGATGTCCAGGTGGATGGCCGCCGATCTGTACTACCGGGAGGTCGACCAGCTTCGCGCCGAGTTGTCCGAGACCACCTGCAGCGACGAGCTTCGCGATGTCGTCGGCGATGCACACGAACCGTACCGTGAATTGCTGGCAGGTGTTCGCCGACGGCTCGCCGACACCCGCGATCACCTCGCCGCGCTGATCGCCGACGAGCCGCCCCCGGAGGGCGACATCTACTGGCAGGAAGACGAGCTGTGGGAACCGCTCCAGCTTTGCGACCGGTCGCTTCGCGACAGCGGGCTCGACACGATTGCCGACGGCCGGCTTCTCGATCTGATGCGCCGACTCGCCTGTTTCGGGCTGACGCTGATGAAGATCGATCTGCGCCAGGAATCCACCCTCCACACCCGCACCCTCGATGCGGTCACCCGCCACCTGGGCATCGGCAGCTACGCCGACTGGAAGGAAGAAGAGCGCATCGACTTTCTGGTCGAAGAGCTCAACAGCAACCGGCCCCTGATCCCGCCGCACGTCGTCTTTGAGGATGACAACGTCCAAGACGTCATCGAGACACTGCGAGTGGCAGCAGAAATCGGCGAGGAGTCACTCGGCGCCTATGTCATCTCGATGGCCGAGCAGCCGTCGGATGTACTGGCGGTGGAACTGCTGATCCAGGAGACCTTCGGGTATTCAGCGATGCGGGTGGTACCGCTGTTTGAGACCATCGACGATCTTCGCCGCTGTGGCGACGTGTTGCGCCGGCTCTTTTCGATCGACTGGTACCGCCGACGCGTCGGCGACCGCCAGGAAGTGATGATCGGCTACTCCGACTCGGCGAAGGACGGGGGCCGGCTGGCGGCGGCCTGGGAGCTGTACCAGGGCCAGGAACGCATCGTCTCCGCCTGCGAAGAATTCGACATTCGGGCCACCCTGTTTCACGGCCGCGGCGGCAGCGTCGGCCGCGGCGGCGGGCCCACCTACATGGCGATTCTGTCTCAGCCCCCGGGCTCCGTCGACGGCACCCTGCGGGTGACCGAACAGGGCGAGATGATCCAGTCGAAGTTCGGCCAGCCCGGCATCGCCGAACGATCGATGGAGCTGTACACCACCGCTGTACTTCGAACCACGCTCGTCCCGCCGAAAGGCCCCCGCGACCAGTGGCGCGAGGTGATGGATGAACTCGCCGACAACGCCGCCGAATCCTATCGCAGTGTGGTGCAGGACGAATCGGACTTCGTCGACTACTTTCGCGCCGCCACCCCGGAGGTCGAACTGGGGGGGCTGAACATCGGCAGCCGCCCCGCCCGCCGCCAGACCAAGGAAGGGCTCGACAGCCTGCGAGCGATCCCCTGGGTGTTCGCCTGGACTCAGACCCGACTGATGTTGCCCGCCTGGCTTGGCACCGGCGATGCCCTGGAGCAGACCTTCGGTTCCGCCGGCGAAGACACCCTCGCACAGATGTACCGACAGTGGCCCTTCTTCCAGTCGACCATCGACCTGATCGAGATGGTGTTGGCCAAGGCCGTCATGCGCATCGCCGCGCTGTACGACGAAGTACTGGTCCCCGAACCACTCCAGCCGATGGGAAGCGAGCTTCGACGCCGCTATGCAAACACTGTCGAAGCGATCAAGACACTGACCGGGCGCGATGAACTGCTCGAAAACAACCCGGTGCTTAGAAACTCCATCAACGTGCGCAATCCCTATGTCGATCCGATCAACCTGGTGCAGGTCGAACTGCTGCGTCGGTTGCGCCAGGATGCTGCTGACAGCGACCAGATTCAGCGCGCCTTTCTGATCACCGTCAATGGCATCGCCGCCGGAATGCGTAACACCGGATGACCGACCGTGGATTGCGACGGCTCAATCCATTACAGTCTGTTGCAGACACTGATACTTCTGCCATCTCTCTGCGGCGAGGTCTGCAATGAATACGCCTTCTGTTGTGCGCTCGTTGATCCCTCTTGTTGCGCTGGCTGCGCTGTTTGCCACCGGCTGTGTGGGTCAACCTCAGGCCGCTTCGGCCTGTGACAGCGACGAACAATGCCCCCGGGGCTACTTCTGCGAGGAAGGCACCTGCATCTCCGACGACGAAACCTTCAATCTGACGGAGCATGACTGCGAACCAGACGAAATCTTCTGCCGCGGCCAGTGCTTCGACCCGATGAACTCAAACGACCACTGCGGGCAGTGCTACAACCACTGCGGAGACGGATACCAATGTGTGGAGGGAGCGTGCGAGAGCGACGAAGTTACCAACCAAACACCCGGTTGTGACGACGACGAAGAGCTGTGCGGCGATGAATGCGTCGACGTCAGCACCAACCCCGACCACTGTGGCCAATGCGGCAACGCCTGCGAGCCCGAACAGTTCTGCAATGGTGGAACCTGTGAACGGGAACCGACCGAGTGCGCTCCCGATGAACTGTTCTGCGATGGCGAATGCATCGATCCCGATATCGACTTCAGCCACTGCGGCCAGTGCAACAACCAGTGCTCCGACACCGAAGTCTGCAGCGGGGGCATCTGCGTCGAAGATACCGAGCCCTGCCCTGGTGACCTCGAAATGTGTAGCGGTAACTGCGTCGACACCGACATCGACTCCAGCCACTGTGGCCAGTGCAACAATCAGTGCTCCGATGCCGAAGTCTGCAGCGATGGAGTCTGCCAGGCAGACACCGACCCCTGTGGCGATGGGCTCGAACAATGCGACGGAGAATGCGTCGACACCGACACCAACGAAGATCACTGCGGTGGCTGCGGTGTCTCCTGTCAGGAAGGACACGACTGTATCAATGGAATCTGTGAGTTTACCGGTCCTACCTGCGATGGGGACGAGCTGCTTTGCGGAGACGACTGCATCGATCCGGACATCGACGACGATCACTGCGGCCAGTGTGACAACGCCTGTGACTCCGATTCGACGTGCATCGCCGGCAGTTGTGTCACTGACGTCGATGGGTGCAACCCCGATGCTGCTCCCTTCGGCGACGGCGATGGCACCAGTTCCGATCCCTTCCTGATCTGCGCACCAAATCACCTCACGGCCATCGACGATGAGAGCGAATACGACGCTCACTTCCGGCTGGACGCCGACGTCGACATGGATGGCGTCTCTTTCAATGCTATCGGCGACGAAACGACTTCCGGCCCCTCCGGTGCGTTCGACGGCACCTTCGACGGCGACGGCTACGAAATCCAGAATCTGAGCATCTCCAGCCCTTCCGATGACGCCGTCGGTCTGTTCGCCGGGCTCGGAACCAGCGCCGAAGTCTACGATCTGACGCTGACTGATGTATCCATTGACGCTGCGGGCTTTGAGACCGTCGGCGCTGTCGCCGGTGTCAACCAGGGCTTCATCGACAATGTCGACGCCGACGGCGACGTAAGCGGCGCAGAAGATGTGGGCGGGCTCGTCGGGCGCAACGCGGGAGAGATCACCGGATCTCACACCGATGTGGATGTACAGGGAGACAACGGCGGCGAGCGCGTCGGCGGGCTGGTCGGCCAGAACGGCGAAGACGGCGACTGCGACATCGACGACTCCACCGCCGACGGCGACGTCACCGTCACAGCAGCCGGTGAAATGGTCGGTGGGCTGGTGGGGCGCAACCACATCGGCTGCACCATCTCCGACAGCCACGCCACCGGCGACGTCAACGCCCCCGACTCCGAGGCGACAGGTGGATTCGTCGGCTGGAGCCGCCCCGACGCCACCATCAGCAATTCCACCGCCTCCGGAGCGGTCACCGGTGATGACTTTACCGGTGGGTTTGCCGGGCGCATGAGCAGCATCCCCGGCGAGGATTTCAGCGAAAATGGTGTGACCTTCTCCGCAGTCGAAGCCGACGGCGACGTCACCGGCGGCGATGAAACTGGCGGGCTCGT
>SKMT01000112.1 GCA_007120915.1 Myxococcales bacterium
CGGCGAAGATCGGAGAGCAGGTGGGTGAATTCGACAAATCGTGCGGGGATACCCTTGTCGAGGGTCAGATAGCGCACGGTGCCAACGAGCAGGTGGGTTTTGCCGGTGCCGACGCTGCCGTGCAACAGGAAGCCGCGCTCGCCCGGCTCGAACCCACGGGCCCAGTTGAAGAGTCTGGAGCGCACCTGTCGCAGATTGCCGATGGGCCTGCCCTGCTTGCTACCCTGTTTCGGTTTGCGGACCCGAAAGCTGGTCGGCGACAGCGTGGAGTCGCTGTGGCGCCGGGGGATTTCGGCGCTGTTGAACGCTTCGAGGCGGCGCTTCAGCGCACCGCAGACCGGGCATTCGCGGGCGATTCGGTAGCCCCGGTCATTCGTTTCGTAGCGGAATTGCTGGCCGTCGCAGGCGGGACAGACCTCGAAGCAGTCATCACAGATCTGGGCGCGGGTGACGTCCCGGGTCTTCTCGATGACATACCGGTTACGGTCGCAACTGGTGCAGGATTCGGTGTATTCGGCGAGATCTTCCATCGGTTCCGTCGGGGTGGTTAAGCTATTGAGCCGTCAACTCCCAGAGGCGGCGTTCCATGGTGCGCATCGTCCGTTCGGAGTCCGCATCGTCGTGATGGTAGCCCACAAGATGCAGAAGTCCATGAACGAACAGAAAAGCGACTTCGTCTTCGATGGACCAGTCCAGCTCATCGGGGTCGACGCCGAGCTCGTCGGCGACGCGACGGTGATGTTCACCGGAGGCGACGAGCCGCTGGGCGTAGGGCACGCTGATGGCGATGTCGCCGAGGTGTCTGGGGTCTTCCGGGATCGCCTCCGGGGGATGTGCCGGGAATGACAACACGTCGGTCGGTTCGTCGAGGTCTCGCCAGCGACGGTTGAGTCTTCGGATTTCGTCGTCGTCGGTCAGAAGCACCGACACCGTGGGGTCAGTCAGACCCAAGGCGCGGAAGATCGCCTCGCGGGGTGTCTTGACGGTCTCGCTCAGCGTCTTGATTTGAGGGTGGTCCGTTATTTGACCCGTTGTTCGAACCTGAATCGGCATCGTCGCTCTCCTGGTGGCTGTCGCCGTCGTCGTCGGAGTCGTCATCGGTCGCATCGACGTGGCCGTCCGCAGTCTGATGGGCCTTGTGGCGGACGCTGCCGGTGGTGTCTTTGGGTTCGTCGCGCTTGTCATCCGGGTATTCGGGCCGGTGGTGGTACACACCGGTGAGAATCCGGGTGAAGGCCCGGGCGATCTTGTTGAGGTCTTTCAGCGTCAGATCACACTCGTCGAGCTGGCCGTCGGTAAACGCCCGGTTGATCATCGTCTGTACCAGCCCCTTCAGTCGCGCAGGGGTGGGATTGGGCATCGCCCGGCTGGCCGCCTCCACACCATCGGCCAGAAGGCAGATGGCGGTCTCCCGGGTCTGGGGCCTGGGGCCGGGGTAGCGGAAGTCCTTCTCGTTGACCTCCGGGATATCCGGGTCCTCCGCCTCTTTGGCCTGGTGGTAGAAGTAGGCGATCAGGCTGGTGCCGTGGTGCTGGGCGATGAAGTCCTGAATCTCGTCGGGCAGCCGGTGTTTGCGGGCCATGTCGAGCCCGTCTTTGACGTGGGATTTGATGATCAGCGCGCTCATGTTGGGCTTGAGCTTGTCGTGGGGGTTTTGCCCCGCCCGCTGGTTCTCGGCGAAATACTGGGGGTTCTTCGCCTTTCCGACGTCGTGATAGTAGGAGCCGACACGGGCGAGCAGGGCGTTGGCGTCGACCGCCTCGGCGGCGGCCTCGCACAGCGATCCGACCATCATGGAGTGGTGATAGGAACCGGGAGCGCGCAAAATCAGCTCTCGCAGAAGCGGGTGGTTCAGGTTGGCCAGCTCCAGCAGTTTGATGTCCGTGGTGTAGCCGAAGACCGACTCGAACACCGGTAGCACCGCCGAGATGAAGAATCCGGCGGCGACACCACCGCCGAAGCCGAGCAGAATCTGGGCGATGGCCGCCAACTCGAACAGCTCGCCCTGCAGAAGCAAGAATCCGACGATGGCCACTGCGTTGACCGCTCCCACCGCCAGGCCCGACCACATCAGGGCCATCCGGTGTTTGACCTGCTGGACCGTGGTCACACCCACCAGAGTACCCATGATGGTGTAGGCGGCGAAAAACAGCGAATTTCCGGCGATGATCCCGACGAGAATCCCGAACAAGACGGTGAACAAGATGGCGTGCTCGCTCTCCAGGACCAGCCGGATGAGCATACCGCCGGCGGCCACGGGGATCGCGAAGTACCAGGCTTCCACGGGGATCGCCCCGAGCTGTTCGGCCAGCGCGTGGCCCACCGCCGAGCCCACCCTGGTGATCAGCAGCATCAGAAGCAGGGAGGTGCCCATAAAGACGATGTCGCGGGGGCCGGGGTGGAACTGGCGGATGTTGCGACGCCCGAAGCCGTACAACACGATCAGAAGCAGAAGGCCGAACAGCGCGATGCCACCGAGCACCTGGGTGGCCTGGTAGGTGTCATCCTCTTCGGCCATCTGCTCGACGATGCGGAAGTCGCGCTCGGTGATCACGTGGCCTTCTTCGACGATGATCTGACCTTCGCGAAAGTCCTCGCGGATGATCTGGTCGGGCACCGAGTCGCGGGCGGCCTGGCGTTTTTCGAGGGTCTGACGCTCGTTGTAGGTGGTGTTGGGCGTAATCAGCGCGGCGGCAGTGGAGGAGGTGGCATCGCGCAGATCCCCGGCGGGCAGGCCCACCGCATAGGTGGCGGTGGCGTCGTCGATTCGGTCGTCGACGTCATCGAGATCGATGAATCGATCTTCGATGTCGGTGACGTGGTATTCGATGACCGACTGATCGTCATGGAGTCGGCGAAGATAAATGCCGTCGGAGCCGTGGCGTTGCAGCCGATCCATCTGCTCGACGATCAACTCGCTCATCACCTCTTCGACGATCGCGACGAGAGCGGCCTCGGCGTCGGCGGGAAATGCGGCGGCGGCGAAGGCTTCGAACTCCTGGTCCGACAGTTGTTCGTCCAACACTTCGTCGAAGTGCTCGTCGCGAAGCTCATGGGCAAGGCGGATGCGGTCGCGGATCGAAAGAGTTTCGATCAACTCTCGCCGCTCGAAGGTCCCGTCGCCGGTCTGCTCTTCGATCTCCTGGAGCAACTCGGGATCGTCTTCCTGAAGCATCGAGCGGGCCTGTTCGGCCAGTTCGCGGCGCATGGAACCGAAGGCCTCTTCGATGTCGTCGATCACCGACTCTACGAGCTGTTCTTGCCAGTCGTACACCGGGGGGACGGCGGCGGCGACCTCTTCGCGCAACTCGCTGGAGGCGGCGATGTCCTTTTCGGCGAAGGAAAAATCGCGGTGTGCCTCCACAGTGTAGGGGGCGACCTGGCCGATCATCGCTTCGTCGATCTGGCGGTCACCGTCGTCGACGCCGCCGATGAGAATGGCGACGATGGCGGCGATGAGCATTCCGAAGGCCAGAAACTGCACGAAGACGTTGTCGAGCAACTGCTGGATTCGATTCTTGCGCAGCCTCTGGGACGACGAAAAGAGGTTGAATTTTGATGGTGAGTTGTTCGCCATAAGCGATCTTCGGTCGGGGTGACGGCACTTGCGGGCGACGTGCCGCACAAGATGCCTTCCTCCCGAGGATGGGCTGCCCGCCGACAGAAGGCAAGCAAATCCCGGTAGACGCTTCCCCTCAACATCCGGCGGGGTGACGAAATTTCGGGGTTGACCCGGCGGGGCTTGTGTCGTCAATGAACGCGGGCGATGAGCATGCAGCGCCGGCACCGCAGGGGAACAAAGTCGGATTGTCAAACGCTTCCCTTTCGACAATGGTGTTTTGCCCCCGGCAGCTTCTAGGCAGGCCAGCGAGGTGAGATGATGCGAGAAAAGATTCGACAAATCGTGGGTGTGGCCGCTGTTGCGGCGGCGGTGCTTGTTGTGGGACTGGCGATCGGTTGTGAACGAGAAGAGTTCGATCCCGATCAGTTCGACGAAGTCGAAGATCACCAGTCGGGTACCCCCGGCGCGTCGCATCACTATGATCTGGAAGTCGACGGTACCGAGGTGGAGCCCGACCAGCAGCAGACGGTGTCCGTGCAGGTGTTGCCGGGATCGGAGCTGTGGGTAAATCTGGACTTTCCGTGGGCCTTTGAGATCGACGATGCCGACGGGCTGGACATCGACACCGTGGAGTTCGACGGCGACTCGATGGACCTGAGCGAAGAGAAGGCGGTGATCCCGGTGAGTGTTACCGCTTCTGGCGAAGGAGAATACCGGGTGAGAGGTACCGGGGATTTCAGCGTCTGTAACGACGAGATCTGTCACACACTGCGCAATCAGGACGTTGAATTCGTCGTGGATGCGCGGTGATGAGCACTCACGAGCACTGATCTGGAGACGACCGAGACCTATGGAAGAGAGCGAACAGTTTCTCGAGGATATCGCCGCCGAGGTTCATGAGGACTTCAAGGCCAACCGGCGAATCATGAGCTTCCCCGAATTTCTGGGGACCTTCCGGGAGCACCCGCGCCGCCACGCCCGAAACAGCGTGCAGTATCTGCGGGACTGCTTTCTGTACTTCGGCCGGGAGACCAAGCCGTTGTTCTGGGGGGACGTGAAGCACTACGGGCTGTTCGACGCGCCGTTTGACGACGGGCGCGATCGGCTGGTGGGCCAGAACCGGGTGCAACAGCAGGTGTTTCAGTACCTGGACAACTTCGTTCGCGAGGGACGAGTCAACAAGCTGATCTTGTTGCACGGGCCCAACGGAAGCGCCAAGTCCACTCTGATCGACACGATGATGCGGGCGCTGGAGGCGTATTCGCACACCGAGGAGGGGGCGCGGTATCGGTTCAACTGGATATTTCCGAACGAAACGCTCGCGGAGGGGACGTCGATCGGATTCGGGGGCTACCGGGCGACGTCGGTGGACGACTCGGAGCTGGAGACCTTCGCGTATCTGGACGACGAGGACGTGGCCGCCAAGATCGCCAGCGATCTGAAGGATCATCCCCTGTTTCTGTTGCCGGAACGTCAGCGCCGGCGGCTTCTCAACGAGTGCATCCCCCACAGCATTGTGCCCGGGGAAGCACCGGATCCGGACGACGCGCGTCGCCAGCTCGAAGACGGAAACGACGAAGAGAGCGACGAAGAATCGGTGCCGTTCATCATCAGCGACTACATCCTGCGCGGGGATCTGAGCCACACCAACCGCCAGATCTTCGATGCGCTTTTGACGGCGTATCGCGGAGATTTCAACAAGGTGATGCGCCACGTGCAGGTGGAGCGGTTCTTCGTCAGTCGGCGCTACCGCCAGGCGGCGGTGACGGTGGAGCCGCAGATGCGGGTGGACGCGAAGTTGCGCCAGTTGACGGTCGACCGCAGCCTCAAAGCCCTGCCGGTGAGCCTGCAAAACCAGACGATCTTCGAGCCCTTCGGAGACCTGGTCGACGGCAACCGGGGACTCGTCGAATATGACGACCTGTTCAAGCGCCATCCCGACCACAACAAGTATCTTCTGGCCACCAGCGAGAAGGGAAGTGTGTCGCTGGAAAACCGGATTCTGCAACTGGACGCCGTGCTGATGGGTACGGCCAACGAGGATTATCTGGAGGCCTACAAACAGAGCGCCGATTACTCCTCGTTCAAGGGACGGGTGGAGCTGGTGCGCGTGCCCTATCTGCTCGACTACACCGTCGAGGAGGTGATCTACCGCGAGCAGATCAAAGGGGTGAACTTCATCAAACGCATCGCTCCGCACACCACCTTTGTGGCAGCGCTGTGGTCGGTGCTCACGCGGCTGAAGCGCCCGGAGGCCAACAACTATGACTCGTCGATCCGCGACATCATCGCCCAGCTCACTCCGCTGGAGAAGGCCGATCTGTACGCCCGCGGACAGGTCCCCTCCGACATCGGCCCCGAGCGCGCTCGGGAGTTGAAAGCGGTGGTCCCGGAGATGATGGAAGAGGGCGCCGGCACCGCCCAGTACGAGGGGCGCCACGGGGCCAGCCCCCGGGAGATGAAGATGATTCTGCTCAACGCCAGCCAGAACGACAAGTTTCCCACCCTGTCGCCGCTGGCGGTGTTCGAAGAGCTGGAGCTGTTGGTCAAAGACCCCAGTGTCTTCCCGTTTTTGCAGATGGATCCGGACGGAGCGTTTCACCGCCACGACGACTTCATTGACGTGGTGCGCGAACGGTACCTCGATATCATCGACGTCGAAATTCGCAGTGCCATGGGACTGGTCGAAGAGGAGCAATACGAAGATCTGTTCACCCGCTACATGGACCACGTCAGCCAGCAGCTCAAAGGCGAAAAGGTCTACAACGAGATCACCGGTGACTACGAGGACCCGGACGAGGAGTTCATGGCCGAGATCGAACAGACACTGTCGATCGAAGAAGGCCCCGAAGATTTCCGGCGCAGCCTGGTCTCGGCGATCGCCGCTCATACCATTGACCATCCCGGAAAGTCGGTGGACTACCGCGAGATCTTTCCGCGGATTTTCGAGGCGTTGCAGGAGTCGTTCTTCGAGAAACGCCAGGAGCAGATCCGGCGCATCGAGGAAAACCTGCTGACCTACTTCGAAGGCGACGAAGACCAGTTGAGCACAGGCGAGCGCGAATCTGTGGAGACGACGCTGACGAATCTGAAGCAACGCTACGGCTACTGTGATGAGAGTGCGCGGGAAGCGGTGGCGTTTTTGCTGTCGAGTCGATATAAAGACTGACATAGAGTCGACGCCGAGACGTACCCGGAACCAACAGTAGGAGGTCGGATGATCTGGCGGATTGACAGCAAATGGTGGATCGCAGCTGTTGCGGCGTTGTGCGTAGTTATGCTGGCAGCGCCTTCTGTGATGGCCGATGATGACAACCAGCAGCAGATCGAAGAGCTTCGTGCCGATCTGGAGGCGTTGAAGGCCGACACCGACGATGACGTCGCCCCCGAGGAGTTCGAAACCGCTTTCCAGTGGTTGGAGGACGCCGAGCA
>SKMT01000586.1 GCA_007120915.1 Myxococcales bacterium
GTCTGCAAAACGAAGAGAAGATCCTGGAGGTGGATCAACGCACACAACTGGTCGAAAATCTGGTCGACACCGGTGTGGGCGACATCGAGATCGGGTCGTTCGTGCATCCGAAGTGGGTCCCGCAGATGGAGAGTACTGACGAGGTGGCCCAACAGATCCGACGGCGAGAAGATGTGCGCTACTGGGCGCTGGTACCAAACGTTAAAGGGCTTCAACGAGCCATTGAATCAGGAGTGGAACATGTGGCGGTGTTTATGTCGGCCACCGAGTCGCACAACCGCAAGAATCTGAATCGGTCGGTCGTCGAGAGTCTGGAGGCGCTGGAGAGGACCACCCGCCTGGCGCGCGAAGAGAACATGGAGATCCGTGCCTATATCTCCACCGCCTTTGGTTGTCCCTACGAAGGAGAGGTCGACTTCGAGCGGGTCATCGAGATCGGGGAGCGGCTTTTAGAGATGGGAGCCGAACATCTGTCGCTGGGAGATACCATCGGCGCCGGGGCACCGCCGCAGATTCGGAGGGGGTGCCGAAGAGCGCTCGACGAGTTCGGGCGCCACCGCGTCGCGCTGCATCTGCATGACACCCAGGGGTTGGCACTGGCGAACGCGCTGGTGGCCTACCAGGAGGGGATTCGGATGTTCGATTCCGCCGTCGGTGGGATGGGCGGTTGTCCCTATGCTCCGGGGGCGGCGGGCAACGTCGCCACCGAGGATCTGGTCAACCTGCTGGAGCAGATCGGCGGGCACACCGGTGTGGATCTGGACAGGGTCTGCGAGGTGAGCCAGTGGCTCGACGAGACCATAGGTCTTGAGATCGCCGGGCGTTACTACGAGTACTGGCGTGCTGACGGGGATGAGGAGTGTTGTGCATGAGCGACACCCCGATGCGATTTGAACAATACCGTAGGCGATTCGAGCCGGCGATTCGTCGTACTATCGAACAGGTGGCCGAACAGGGGGGGCTGGGTAAGTCATCGCTGGGTCGGATGCTGGGGTATCAGATGGACACCGGGGGCAAACGAATCCGGGCAGTGCTGCCGCTGATGGTCGCCGAAGCGCTGGGCGAAGACCCGGAGTCGATGGTGGCATTCGGGGCGTGCTGCGAGTTGATCCACAACGCCACGCTGGTGCACGACGATCTTCAGGACGGAGATCGGGTGCGCCGCGGCGAGCCGACGGTGTGGGTGAAGTTCGGTTCTGCGGAGGCGATCAATCTGGGGGATGCGATGCTGATGCTCGCGCCCCGGTGTCTGGAGCATGTCGACGTCGAGGAGGCGCTTCGCTGGAGGATCAGCCATCGCATCGCCCGACGGGTGTTGGACGTGGTCGCAGGCCAGCAGCAGGAGTTTGAGCTGACCGTCGACGCCGCGACGCTTCAGCGCTACGAGCAGATGGTCGCCGGTAAGACCAGCGGGTTGTTTGCGTTGCCGATGGTCGAGACTGCCCGGCTGTGTGGCGCCGACGAGGCGGTGGTTCATGGACTGGAGGAGGCGGCGCATCCTCTGGGCGTGTTGTTCCAGATCCAGGATGACATACTCGATCTGTACGGGCAGAAGGGCCGGGGCCGGCGCGGTGAGGATATCCGGGAGGGCAAGATCTCGGCGCTGGTGGTGGCGTTTGTCCAGAAAGGTAGCGACGAAGACGTGCAGCGGCTGACGGCTATCCTCCAGGCAGATCGCGATGAGACGACCGATGAAGATGTCAGGTGGGCGAGCCAGGTGTTTCGCCGTGACAACGCCGTTGATGAAGCCATCGATCGCATCGTCGATCTGCGCGATCAGGCATTGGGCGCCGAGGGGCTGCAAGACCACCTGCGCCTGCGGGGGTTGATCGAAGAGATCTGCGACGTAGTTGTGGAACCGATCGCCGATGTCTGCGACGGTTCGCCATTTGCCGAATCCGAAGGGAGACAATCATGACCGACTCCGACAACACCACCGGTTGTCCCGTACAGCACCCCTCGAGAGGGGGAGACGACGAGTTGACCTACAATTCCTATCTGAAGGTCGACGAACTGCTGTCGCTGCAACAATACGAGTCGGACCCTCCGGCCCACGACGAACTATTGTTCATCACCATCCACCAGGCTTACGAGCTGTGGTTTAAGCTGATTTTGTTCGAGCTCGACAGCGTCGCCGAGGCGATGCAAGGCGACCAGATCTACGAGGCGTCCAGGCTGTTGCAGCGGGTGTTGAAGATTGAAAAACTGCTGGTCGATCAGATCCATATTCTGGAGACGATGACCCCCCGGGATTTCCTGCGGTTTCGCTCCGCGCTGAACCCGGCCAGCGGCTTTCAGTCGATCCAGTTTCGGGAGGTGGAGTTTCTCAGTGGTGTACGCGACACCTCGGTGCTGGAGCATATCGAGCAAGATCGCCAGGAAGCCAAGCGGCTGCAGAGGCGGCTGGAGGAACCGTCGTTGAGAACCCACTTCTACGAGTTGTTGACCCGTCAGGGCTTCGATGTGGAGGTTCCCGACGAAAGCGCAGAGATCTCGGAGGAAGTGCGCGAGCAGAATTTGAAAGCGCTGTGGGAGCTGTTTCGCTTCCCGGAGGACAACTTCCACCTGTACAAGCTGACCGAATCGCTGGTGGAACACGACCAGAATATTCTGCTGTGGCGGTTTCACCACGTACGGGTCGTCGAGCGGCTCATTGGCACCAAGACCGGTACCGGTGGCTCGGCGGGGGTTGAATACCTGGAGTCGACGCTGAACAAACGCGCCTATCCGGTGCTGTGGGAAGTACGCGGCACCCTGTCAGATGAGGAGATCTACGGGGAGCGCGAATAGATGCCCCAGTCACGCCTCTTCGGCTTCGAAGGGGTCGACCGTCGAAAGGAAGATCGCGCCGATGGCGTCGAGGCGAATCGACGGCGACTGAATGCCTTCCTTGATCGCAGAGGTCAGTTCCTCTTCCAGCTCCAGTTGTTTGAGATGAAGATCCCGGCCAGCGACCCCGGCGGATTCGGCACGGGTGCGAAGCCGGGTGATGGTCTGCTCGTGGCGTTGCTGGGCTTGCTGTGCGCATTGCTTACAGCGTTGCCGTAGTGACACCTCGTCGGCGAGCAGCTTTTCGGCGTTGTCACGGACCTTCTGGCACGTTTCTTCCCAACTGTGGCGGTCGACCAACTGCTCGATGCGTTCCCACCGTTCGGCGTTGAGGTTGTAGTCGCGCCCGTAGCGGTTGGTGCCCTCCTGTTCGTAGGGAAGCTCAAGCAACTCGCCGATATCATCATCGTCTACTGCCTCTCCCTGTTCGCTGACCCACACACTTTTCATCAGCGGCACAAACAGCCCGTCTGCACGCAGCCGGGCCGCCTCTTCGGTGATGTACTCGTAGCCGGCCAACGCCTCCACAGCCTTCTGGACGTTGGCCTCCACGATAAAGTCGAAGCGGAAAAAGAGTTGGGGGTCCGAGTCGAGCCTGGCCCGCGGGACGTGACGCCACATCGCGAAGCTGGTGCCCCGATCGTCCCAGCGGCTGTATTGTCTCATCGCCGAGATGAAGGGTTCTCCAATGCGGGCGACCCGTACCCCCTGAGAACAGGCGGTGCCGCGGTGAAATGACATGGGATACGAGAAAAACCCGTTGATCTCGGGATCCACCGCAAAAGCAAACCGCCCCAGCAGCTCGCGAAGCGGCAGCAGCGTGGGGTGTTTGGCGGTGCGTTCGGTGCGATACTCCCAGCGCAGAATACGCTCATGGTCGTGATCGGTGTCGACGCGGTGAAACTGTAGCCGGTTGCGGATCCAGTCGTAGGAGACCTGTTCGAGCCGATCGGCATCAAAGTCGATGTCCCACAGCCGGTCGTAGAATTCGTCGTCGTTGCGATCGGTGCCCGCCATCGCGTCCAGTTCACTCTGGGCGCGCGTGCGATGAAGTTGACGTTCGATCTCGCCTTGTTCGCCACCGAGCTGTTCGACAGCGTCGCCGATGGCGTCAGGACCGCCGAAGAAGAACTGCTTCCACTGTTCAGGAAGCTGTTTTTCAACCAGGTAGTGAAGCGGTGAGATGGAGCGGTCGAACACCCCGTAGCCTCGGTCGAGCAGATCAATGAGCCGACTCGGCAGCTCAGAATTTTCGGCGGTGACGATGAGCGATTCGACGGGCTGTCCCGTGCCGTAGCGGTCGAGCCGGCCGATGCGCTGCTCGATCTGGTTCGGCGACGCAGGAACATCGAGGTGGATCAGTTGGGCCTGGCTGTTTTGGAGGTTGAACCCGCGGGCGGCGCGCTGATCGCAGACCAGCACCTGTACCTCAGGGGAATCCAGAAAGGCTCTCCAGGCTGCACCCTGGCGGTGACGTGCCGGCTGATGGCGTGCAATCGACACCTCCAGTGTGTCATCGAGATGGTCGAAGACCACATCGCCGTGGTGTTCGGCGTCGACGAAGACGATCGCCTTGTCACCGGAGTCGAGCCCGCCCAGATGATCGACCAGCGCGTCGAGTTGCGCCGCCTGCTGTGCGGCTGATTCGGCAATCTGCAGCAGGTCGTCCAAAATCTTCTGTTCGCCGTCGAATGAGGGGGGAGTGGGAGAGTCACCATCGATCTGTTCGAGCCGCTCTTCGACAACGTCTACCAGCGCCTGGGGCAGCCCACAGACCGCCTCGACCAGGCGGCGGTACAACCGACCGAAGTCCACAGCCTCATCGTCGTCTTCGCCCAGGGGGGCGGCGGCGGCGTCGCGCCAGCGTTCGAGCTGTTGCTGGGCTTCTTCCAGGTGTGGAGCATCAAACTCGAGGGTCTCCACGCCGGCGCGGCCCGGCAGCAACCAGCCGGTCTCCTCGGAATCAGGAGTACGCACAATTCTTTGGTGCAGCCGATAGGTTTCGCTGACATGTGTGCGAATGCCTTCGATCAACTCTTGGCGCGACAATTCGTCGTCGGCGCCGTCGAGAAGCTCCGTGATTTGCCCGGTCATCGTCGCAAGCCGGTCGTCGTCGGGGAAATGCGCTGCCAGTTCGTCCACCGCAGATCTCAATTCGTCGTCGTCGGCTTCATCGCGAACCTTCTGGAAGGCGTCGGCGATGGGCTGGCGGTCTTCGATCCGCCGGCGGAACTCGTCGACATCGTCGAGGGGATACTGCAGCGGGTCGAGCAGATGCAGCATGGCCAGATAGCCCGCCTCGTTGTGCAGAACACCGGCGGCGGACAGCAAGAGCAGTTTGTCTGTGACGTCGGCGACGGTCTTGATGGAGTCGTAGATCCCGCGGCGTTCCGGGTCGTCGGCGTGGGCCAACTCGGCGACCTGGTGGACCTGGTCGACGACGACCATTCCCGCCTGAAGCCCCCGGTCCAGAATCTGCTCGGTGTCGGTGTGGGCGACGACGTGCACGCTGTCGCCGAGGTGTTGGTCGAACAAAAACCGCGACGCAAGCTCCTCTTCCCACTGAGCGCACAACTCTTCGGGTACGGCGACAAGAATGGAGAACCGACCCGGACGGTCCAGCGCATACTGGCGCATAATGCAGCCGGCCTCGATGGTCTTGCCCAGCCCCCTGTCATCGGCGAGAAGATAGCGCTGCACAGGATCTTCGAGCACCCGCCGAATGACTTCGATCTGGTGTTCTTCCAGTTCGATGACCGACGAAAACAGCCCGGTCATTCCGGCACAGCCGGCGCGCTGCTCGATCAGCGAGCGCTGAAAGGGAGCACGTCCGTCGTGGAAGTAGGGCGTTTCGTTGATCTGCTGGGCGAGGTGATCGGTGGGGTCCTGGATGGGCCGGTTCCAGCGCACGTACAACGCACTTTCGGGCAGCTCCCCGACTTTGCGATTCGGAAACTGTACTCGGTACTCATCGCCGGTCTTGATCAGCGACCGGCCGATGTGCCAGTGGCCCGTGGCGGGGTGCTGGAAATACACCCGGGTTTCCTGGTGCAGTTCCGCCGGGGAGACGGAGTTGGCGCTGAGGGTGCGGGTGGGATGTTCGTCGCTCGCCGGTGAGTCGAAGTACTCGACGGTCACCCGGTCGCCGTCGATGTTGGCGACGTTGCCGATGCCGAGGTCGTTGTCGGTGGATTCAACGAATTGCCCGATGCGAAATGTTGCCATCGAAGGGTTCCTTGCGTTCAGAAGTGGCCGTCGAAAGACGGAATGTCGACGCCGCTGGATGTAACGCAAGGAACGGTGTGTCGCAATCAGTCCTCGTCTTCGGCTTCTCGGAGCAACTCGCGGTAGCCATCCCGATCCATCGGCTCGGCATCAAGCCCACCTTCCATCATCGCATACGGAAGGGGACCAAGTTGCTGCACAAATGCCTCTTCGAGCTGTTCGGTGTCCGGCTCTTCCGCATACAACGCGCCCATCACCACTGCCCAATACACGCCCATGGCCACGAACCATCCTACGATCGTCTTGGGCACGTCTCCACGGGTCATCAGTGCCAGCAAGATAAACAGCGCGAAGCTCGTCAGAATGACACTCAACACTCCCTGGGACATCGTGAAGTAGGCTGTGGCGTTGGCGCCGACGACGACCATCGCCGCGTGAGAAAAGGTGTTGTGCTCCGCGGGCAGGTTCATCAGCCTGTACAGCAGCAGGATTGCCACCAGTTGCACTACGGCCACCACGATGTAGTAGGTCTCAGGCGTCCAGGTCAGCCCCCCTGACTCGGCGAGTACAAAAAGGGACGTCATCATGTGGTACCTCGCTGCTGTTCGGGTTCGTTGTCCGTCTTCTTCCCCTCGATATGGTCCCTTTTCTCGGTGGCGACTTCAATAGCCTCTTCGGCGATCGACTTGTCGAGCTTCAGCCGAAGCCGGCCGACACCGCGGCTGATCGCGGGCAGCTTGTGCAGCCCGAACACCACGATGATGATCAGCGCAATGAGAATGAATTCGGTCACAGTGGGCATTGCCAGAAAGCTCCAGGAGAGTCGTACAGTCGTTCCGTTCAACAATGTCGTACTATCCAGCAGTAACCGGTGCAATGTTTCCTCACCTCACTACCCCCAAACCTCGATCCCCAAA
>SKMT01000234.1 GCA_007120915.1 Myxococcales bacterium
CTTGGTGCCGGAGCCGAAGCCTACCTGGCATATCTGGAAGGGCGTCACGGCGAAGCACGTCAGGTCGGCTGGGAGCGGGGAGACGACCCGCGGGTATTGCGGGTGATGGCGCTGGGATATCTGAGCGAAGGCCGGGGCCGCGATGCGATGGTGGTGCTGGATGCAGCGGGCGATGGGCTTGATACCCTGGTGTTGCGCCCGGTGAAGTTCCGAGTGTACGCCCGCGCCGGGGAGAGCGCAGCGCTGGACAGCGTGAAGGAACGGTTGCCCCAGCTTGCAGATGCGACGACAGTGGAAGTGCTCATCGATGCGGCGGCCGCGGCGTTCTGGCAGCGCGAACTGAGGCAGGCACAAGAGGGGCTTGGCCGGGTTCTGGATGTGGCGCCGAATCACCCGGAGGCGCACTGGAAGATGGGGCTGTTGAAGCGCGCGAAGGGCCAGCAGGCGGGGGCACAGAACCACTTTCGCAATGCCTGGCGCGGTGATGAAGACTCCACGAGACTGTTGATTGAGTCGGGGCGGGTTCAGCTTGATGCGGGGCGATATGAGCAGGCCAGGGAGGTGTTTTTGACCGCCGCACTTCGGGAGCGTGACAACGCGGAGGCCGTCGAAGGGCTGGGTGAGGCATACCACCGCGGAAACCGCGAGCGGGGGCGGCGCGATCTGGTGGGGTTACTCGAAAACTACGGGGACGGTGCTGGCGAGCAGCCGGCGCGCGCGGAGATGTATCGGTGGCTGGCGATTCTGCATGATTCGCGCGACGGCGACGAGGAGGGGCTGAACTATCTGCAGCGGGCCCGAAAGATCGGCGGTGATCGGCCCACGCTGCTTGTGGAACTTGGGCGGTACTACGAGGCGCGCGAAAAGTTCGACAAGGCGCGCGAGCAGTTTGGGGCGGCGCTGCGGGTGGATCCGACAGTTCCGGAGGTGCACCTGGGGCTGG
Source organism: Myxococcales bacterium (assembly GCA_007120915.1). Lineage (GTDB taxonomy): Bacteria > Myxococcota_A > Bradymonadia > Bradymonadales > Bradymonadaceae > SLJM01. The sequence continues at coordinate 944 of SKMT01000234.1, forward strand.
CGCGCGCGGCCGCTGAGACCGGTGACGAAGAGACGGCGCGCGAACATCTACGCCGGCTGCAGCGTTTGGTACCGGTGGGTGAGGTACACGATGATGCGGAGGCATATCTGAAGACGCTTCAGGAGAGCGGCAGGTGAATCTGAGAATCAAAGCGGTGGGGATGGGGCTGGTGTTGTGGCTGTTGGTGGTCGGGAGCGCGACCGCGGCGCCGGCTCTGGAATTGAGTGTGCGCGGAGAAGCGCGTCTGGCGGTGGGGGTGCAGAAGGCGGGGACGACGGTGGAGATCCGGGGCAGGTTGTATGACGACCTGGGAGAGCCGGTTCCGCAGCAAACGGTGAATGTAGAAGTGCAAACCGAGGCGGAGACGGTGGTCAAAGAGTCGGTGACCACCGACTTTTTCGGGTTCTTTTCGGTGGTCGCCGAGGTACCTGCGGGAACGCAGAAGCTGGAGGTCAGCTACGAGGGGGCGAGCCATCTGGAGGGGGTGGAGCAGAGCCGCGAGATCGAGGTGGAGTCGGCGCCGGTACAACTGGAGCTGGAAGCGCCCCGGTGGGTACACGGTGAGGCGACATCGGCGCCGGTTCAGATCGAGGCGAGCGTCGACGGTGTGGGGCTGCCGGGGTATGCGACGGTGGAGGTGGGCCAGACACCGGTGGCATCAGCGGATCTGGACGCAGAGGGGCGTGCAACGGTCGACATCGGCCCGCGGTTGCAGCCGGGAGACAACGAGGTGGTGGTGCGCATCGAAGAGACGGACTGGCGTGACGAAGAGCTTGCCGCGCTGGCGGTGCGGCGGGTGGACCAGTTGGAGGTGGACGGTCAGCTCGAACGGGTGTTTGAGCGCCGCCAGCGGGGCCAAGAGGTGAAGTTGAATGTCAGCGATGGCGATGAGCCGCTCGCCGATGTCGACGGACTGGTGCGGCTGGTTCGACAACAGGAGGACGAGGACGACGAAGAGTTGGTCGAGCAGGTTCAGACCGACGATGAGGGGCGGGCGGCTGTGCTGTTCGCCGACGAGAAGTTGGGCGATGATCCCTGGGAGGTGTTCGCGAAGGTAGAACCGCCGCGGGGCGATCCGGTGGTGTGGGAAGGGGGGCGGATCAGCAGGGAGCCATCGATCTGGCTGCGCGTCGGTCAGTTGGTGGCGCTGCTGGTCTTGGTGGCAGGTGTTGGGTGGTTTGGGCGCAGACCTCTGGTGCAACTGGTCGAGCGAGCTGCAAGCCGGTTTGCCGCGGCTCCCCCCGAGCAAGCGGGGGCCGAAGAGGGGCGTTCGGGGCTGGAGCGCGTCGAGCAGGTGCAACTGCAGGTAAGGCAGCACACGGAGGATGGGGAGTCGATGCCGTCGCAACGGATGCGTCTGCAACTGTGGGATCGGTGGCGGGATGTGCCCGTGCGTGCTGCAACAGTTCGGCGCATCGACGAGGGCGAGGCAGAGCAGGATGATCTGGTCTCCGATGCAACGGGGATGGTGGATGTGCCGCTGCAGGATCTGAAACGAAAATGCCGGGTGGAAGCCCGAGCGCAGGGGTATGTGCCGGCGACTGCTAAGTTGGTGCCGCAGGGTGGGGGCCAGGTGATGCGGCTGGAGATGACGCCGGTTCCATTGAAGATTCGGGAGGCGTTTCGGACGTTCGCGCGGCGGTTGCAGGGCGAAGACGTCTGGGGGCGGATGACCCCCCGCCAGATCGCCGATGCCATCGCACAGGAGGGCCCGGTCCGGAGAGGGGCGACGGCGGTAGAATGGCGAACGTTGTTTGAGCGGTACGATGGAGTCGACGATGCTGAGCAGCGAGTCGAACTGTTGGTGCGGGCGTTGACCGAAGCGGTGGAGGAGACGAATTTTTCAGGTCGCGACTACGATGTGGAGGTGTGGGAGCAGGTGCGTGAGGTGATGAAGCAGCTTCTGGAACGTCTCGATGTGGCAGCCGGGGAGAAGCGATGACGACGGGCCGTAACAGATGCCGAGGATGGTCGGCAGCAGCGGCGGTGATGGCGCTGATGATGTTGGTACCGGTGCCGGCGGTGGGAGGGGATTTCGATACGGAGTCGGTGGACTGGCATGGGTTGTCGGACTTCGTGGCGCTTCTTGAGGGCCAGGGGATCGAGCAGATGGAGACCGATGTGCTCGACTGGCGGGAGGTGTCGCCACAGGACGTGATCGTGGTGGTGTATCCGGAACAGACTCCGGACGTGGCGGGGCTGGCGGCGTTTCTGAGTGACGGCGGTCGAGTGCTTTTGGCCGACGATTTCGGAGCGTCGGCGCCGTTGGCCGAACGGCTGGGGATCGAACGGCAGGAGCCGCCGGCTGACGAGATGCCTCATGAGACGTTCGTGGACGACTATCCGGGCTGGCCGGTGTTCGAACCGCCGGGGGAACACCCACTTCTGGCGGGCGTCGATCAGGTGGTGGCGAACTACGCAGCGGTGTTCGAGCATCCCGACGGACCGGTGATTGGTTACGACGAGGAGGGTGGCTTCGTCTACGACATGCGCCTGGGCGAAGGGCGGGCGGTGTTGGTGGCGGACCCGGGGATACTGATCAATTCGATGTTGCCCGTGGCCGACAACCGCCGATTTGTGCTCAATGCCACGAACTATCTGTGTGAACAGCCCGAGGGTTGTCGGATGTGGTTGTTGATCGGCGATGTGGAGTTCGACGGCGAGTATCAGACCACGGCGCCGGAAGACGAGGCGGTTGAGACGCTCGCCGAGCGGGTGCAGACGTTCAATCAGAACCTGCGGGAGGTGCTCGAGGAGTTGCCGGGGTCGGAAGTGTTGGTACTGGTGGTGCTCTTTCTGGCGCTGGGGGTGGTGGCGTACCTGTTGACCCTATTTCGGTGGCGCAGGGCAAAGCGGCTGTCGCGGTACATCCACCGTGAAAGCGACGAACTTGCCGCGCCGATGACCGAGTTCGGATGGAATGTGAAGCGGTTCACCGACGGCACAGACAACATCAATCACGCATTGCCGATGGCAATTTTGAAGGAGTCGTTCGAAGAGTTGTTCTTTCAGGGGCTGGGGTTGAGCCCCGAAGAGATGAAGCAGGCGCCGTCGGCGGCGCTGTTGGCGAAGCGATTCGAACAGCGGTATCTACAAGAAGAGCCGGTGCGACGGCAGCGAAGCCGCCGCCGGCAGGTCAAACAGCTTCTGGAGATGCTGCAGCAGGTGCCGCCGCGCCAGCGGGTGTTTCTGGAGAGCGAACACCGTTACACTGCCCGTGAACTCGCCCAGGCACACCGGCAGATCCGCCGCGTGCTGGGCTGGATGGGCCTGAAGGAGGCGTATGAACGACGTACCCGCGAAATCGAAGGCCGAGTCTTACGGTCGCGATGACGATGAATCCGGCATCGGTCGGGAGCGTCTCGACGAGATTGCCGGGCGCTGCGAACGTATCGAACAAGAGGTGGGGCGGATCTTCATCGGGCCGTCATCGACGATCGAGAACCTGGTGGTGGCGCTGCTGGCGGGAGGGCACATCCTTCTGGAGGGCGTGCCGGGGGTGGCGAAGACGACGCTGTGTCGGACATTCGCAGCGACGCTGGGTGCTGAATTTCGGCGCATTCAGTTTACCCCGGATCTGCTGCCGGCGGACATCACCGGCACCTACGTGCCGGACTTGAGCAACAACGAGTTTCACCTGCGCAAGGGGCCCGTGTTCGCGAACGTATTGCTCGGCGACGAGATCAACCGGGCGCCGGCGAAGACCCAGTCGGCGCTTCTGGAGGCGATGCAGGAACGGCAGGTGACCATTGAGGGCACCACCCACGCGTTGCCACGCCCCTTCATGGTGTTGGCGACCCAGAATCCGGTCGAACAGCAGGGGGTGTATTCGCTTCCGGAGGCGCAGTTGGACCGATTCTTGTTGAAGGCGCAGGTCGATTACCCGAGCGAAGAGGGAGAGCTGGAGGTGTTAAAGACACATCGGCAGAGCCCGAAGGCCCCGGAGACGGTGGTGACGGCGGGGGAGGTCGTCGAGATGGTGCGTCTGGTGCGGCAGGTGCATGTGTCGGAGGAGATGATGCACTACGTGCTGGGGCTGACCCGGGGGACTCGACAGGACAGGCGCACCCTGTTGGGAGCGTCTCCCAGGGCATCACTGGGGCTGATGCGTGCCGCCCAGGCGCGGGCATTGATGCAGGGGCGTGACTACGTGATTCCCGATGATATTCGCAGCCTGGCCCGTTCGGTTCTGGCACATCGTATTCTGGTCGATCCCGATGCGGAGCTGGACGGTGTGACGGGAGCACAGGTGGTCAAACGGGTGGTGGAGACGGTGCGATACGACTGAATGAATCCTTATCTGACGACCCAGGGGAAGTGGCTGTTCGTGACCGCGGCGGTGTTCATCGTCGGCGGTGCGGCGGTGGGCCAGCCGATGCTGGTGTTGTTGGGGGTGGTGCCGGTGGTGGTGCTGTTGGTGGCGTTGGTGTGGTTGTTGCCGACGGCGCGCAGTGTAGACCGGCGGGAGGTGCGGTTTTGCGGAGAGCAGATGGGCGGCGTCGTCAAGCTGAGCGCCGGTGGCAGCCGGAAGCTGACGCTGTGGCTGGAGAACAGCTCCCGGGCTGCGCTGCGGGTGATCGGGCTTCGTGGGTACGCGCCGGGAGCGGTGGAGGTGGAGATCCTGGACGATCGGTGGGTCGTGGAGGGGGGAGAGGCAGGCAGGCTTGAGGTGCTGGTACAGATGAAGGGGGTGGGCCGGGCGAGCCTGCAGGGGTTCGACATCGAGATCACCGATCGGTTCGGTCTTTTGAGATGCCGGGATTATCTGCCCTGTCTGCATATTTTTGAGGCGCCGGTGCCGATGCGCCCGGTGCAGATGAGGGAGCGCCGGGTGGGACATTTTGCGCGGCGTCGCGGGGTTCGCGTTGCCAACCGGGTGGGCCACGGGGGCACCCAACTGCGAGAGTTGAGAGATTTCCAGCCCGGAGACCCACCGCGCAAGATCGCCTGGAAGGCGACGGTGCGCCACGGGCGGCTGGTCACCCGAGAGTTCGACGACGAGCGGATGGCCGATGAGTGGGTGGCGCTGGACATTTCGAGCTCCATGCGCGCCGGGCGGGGGGAGTCGGGAAAATTCGACCATGCGCTGGAGCTGGCTGCAGGACTTTGTGCGGACTATCTTCAGCGGGGGCGGTCGGTGGGGCTGTGGACCTTCGACAATGATCTGTATGGCGGGGTGGAATCGGGGCGTGGCACAAGACAGCGCCGGCGGATTCGGCGTCATCTCACCGGTGTGACCTCCACGGTGGAGGCGAGCCGTACGGCGCTGGATGACCGGGAGGTAGAGCGGGCGCTGGCGGACTATCTGCTGGTGCAGCAGCGGCTCGATTTCCGCCGCGGCCGGGGGTTGGACGGAGAGGTGGATGCGGAGTTGCTTTACCGCTGGGTGGGGTCGGTGCTCGACGAGGAGCGAGAGCGCTGGAGGCCGGGGCGGGCCGATACGGGGGTTGTCGGTGAATCGGCGGGGCCGATCCGCGAGTTTTTCCGGCTTCGAGCTCTGCCGCTGGCGCCGCCGGCGGAGCTGGGGTCGGGAGCGAAGCTAAAGGGGATCGAGCAGGTGGTGCGCCAGATGGTGCGCCACGGCGCCGCCGGCGGCCGACTGACCATTATCACCGATCTGTGCGGGCTCAACGATGTGGATCGGCTGCGCCGGGGGCTTCGCCTGTTGCGGCGCCGAGATATTCAGGTGCGATTTGTGGTCACGTTCACACCGCTGTACGCCAGCGCTTCGGCGGGCGAAGAAGAGCTGGAGGCCTTGGTTCGCGATGTGTTTGCCCGGGGGGCGCGGCGGGACCGGATGGAGGTGGCCGAAGGGATCGCCGCGCTGGGCGCAGAGGTGCAGTTTGTGGGACCTAAACGAACGGAAATTTAACTGAAACGTACGTCTCGCCGGCTGACAGCACTATCTTTCGGTCGCTCCTCGCTTGAGGTACCGCAATGGGTACATCTGCACTCGGATCAACTCGAAATCTAGCGCTGTCATCTCGCCGGTGCCGCGTTTCAGTTAAATTTCCGTCCGTTTA
>SKMT01000480.1 GCA_007120915.1 Myxococcales bacterium
CGCGGCGGCGTGGTCCTGCGTCGAGTAGATGTTGCACGACGCCCAGCGCACCTCGGCGCCCAGTTGAACCAGCGTCTCGATAAGCACCGCCGTCTGCACCGTCATGTGCAGCGACCCGGAGATTCGGGCCCCTTCCAGCGGCTGGTCCTCGGTGTACTTGTCGCGAAGTGCCATCAGCCCCGGCATCTCCTCCTCGGCCAACTCGATCTCTTTGCGGCCGAAGGCGACCGTCTCCTCGGACAGGTCGGCGACGCGAAACGGCAACTCCGTAAACAACGGCTGACCGGTGGACATAAAGCGAGGTGCAACATCAACAGGGGAAGTGCTCATGGCGTCAATCTCCGATGCGGTGTCTGTGTGTACAGAAGGCGAAATACGGCGGATTCATCCACTGAACGGTTGAGCAAATTCGGGCATTCCTGTCAAGAGAAGCAGGTGGTGGGTGGTCGGTGTTCGGTGGTGGGTGGTGGGTGTTCGCTGGTCGGTGTTCGGTGGCAGGTGGTAGGTGGTCGGTGTGATCCGTGGAGGTTCATCGCTCGACCCGTAGCCCCGGGCCAGCCGCAGTTCAGGCTGCCCGGGGGGCTGAGGTTCGAGAAATCGGTGATCGGTGGTAGCAGCCCTCCGACAGTAGCATCGAGGATGACCAGCCGCTATGATTTCACAGCGGCTGCGCGCAACCAATGACAATCGCCACTGAATGCATATGAGGTCGGACGATGAGCGAACCCGGCAAATCACCATCTTCGTCAGGCACCACCGGCGCCATCATTTTCCTGGTCATCGCCGCCGTGCTGTTCGGCGCCTACTGGTTCGCTTCGCCCTACGTCACGCTGTACCGGGTGGGCCAGGCCGTCGAAGACGGGGACAGCGACTACATCTGCGAGCGGATCAACTTCGAGAAGCTCGAAGATAATTTCAACAAGGGAGCGCTCATCGAGGAGTCCCCCATGCTCGGCGGAATCCTCGACGACGGGCTGGGCTGCGAGACCATCAAAGGATTGATGGAGTTCATCGAGTTCATCCAGGCGTTCAGCGACGACGATGACGAGTTCATGGAGGAGCTGATGGAGGAGACCTCCACGGGCTTCGACTCCCCGCTGACCTTCTCGATTCGGGTCGGCGACGAGGACGACGGCCAGATTCGGCTGGTGATGTCTCGGACTCTGGTCAGTTGGGAGCTGACGGACGTGAAATTCTCCTAGTTTGCGTGGGGCCCCTCCGCCTACGCTTCGCTCCGGCACCTCCCCGGCGAATCCGGGGAGGGAAGCCGTGCTGGTTTACACCGAGTGTGGTTTATGACGTGAACCCGAAACGGTGGAGGGCTGCACGGCTTCCCTCCCCACGAGGCACGAGTGGGGAGGTGTCCCGGAGGGACGGAGGGGCCGGTTGCTAAACCAGATGATGCCGCTTCACTGACGCCCCCTCCAGCGGGCAATACCGAACCCCATACGCCTCACACACCCTCTGGTCTATCGCTACCTCCAGATCGGCTAACTGCCCCAGCAGTTCTTCCCGCTGCCGAGCACCCACCTCCACCGCCCCATCATACAACGGATCGCCCTCCACCGTGGCATGAATCCGCCGAAGCCCATCGATCAACGCCCAGACATCTTCGGCAACCTCCCTCGCCGTCTCATCCTCCATCTGTGGCACCGGCAACGCCCGCACATCCCGCATCTGAAAATGCAGCGTCGGGTTCAACGCCTTGAGCATTCGCCTGGCTGGCGATGAATTCAGCACCGCCAGCGCCGCCCCGATTCGCTCGCGCTCGGTCAGCGTGGGCCACCAGTGGTCGGCGGGAAACACCGCCGGCCCCGTCATGTCGAACAGGCAATTCGGCGGCATCCACCGGGCGTTGAACCGCTTGCCGCCAAAGTCGGTGTACACGATGCCTTCGCGAAACCACCACTTCTCGTCGAGCAGGCTGGAGGTGCGGTTTTCGTCGTAGAACCGGCGTGCCTCATCGCTCCAGTCGACCACCCACTTCCAGTTGCCCCACCAGGGGGCGAACCGCCCGCCCTTGCTGTAAAACACCCACCGCCCCTGCGGTTTACCCCGCCCACCCAGCGCCTCGACACGCCGGAGTTGGTCCTCGGGAACATCCATCCATTCACGCACGTACGTCTTATTTCGCCCCGTTTTGTTCTGGCTGGGCACGTCGGCGAACTCGACCAGCGGCGGTAGTTCGTCGAACAACGCTCTCAGTTCCGGCTCCAGATCGTGGCAGATCGGCCGGCCCGGCACGGGCTTCGTCGTCGCTACGTCGAACAACGTTGGTTCTCCGCAACGAAGCGACTCTTCGAAGGCGCGGCGCTTGTCTTCCGGGCCCGTTTCGTCGCGCAGATCCCACAGCTTCGCCGGTTCTGAGCCGTCGCACCGCCCGTCGGTGCGCTGCACAAATGCGACGACGCTCGCCTTCTCGCCGTCCAGGTTCCAGAACGCCCCGGCACCCAGGTGCAAGAACAGCGTCAGAGCTGCTCGCTCCAGCAGATCGCGGCGCGCCTTCTCAAACCGGCGCAGGTACCAGATCGACTGCTGGGCGAGGATTCCCACCGTCTGCTCTGCCAGCTCGTGGCAGCGGGCGATGAACGTCGAGAAGAGATCCCGATGATAGGGCCGAAACCGGGGGTCGAGTCGTTCGCGAAGCCCGTCGGGCATCGACCGCCAGCCCATGTAGGGCGGATTCGTCACCACCGCATCTGCCGGTTGTACGTCGGCGTCGTTCAGCCCGTCGCCTGCGGTGATCTGGCGTCGGCAGATCTGTTCGCTTCGCTCGCAGCGTCTTCCGGTGACCCGCGCGACCTCAAGCGCGATGGTGCGCTGTGCTACGTCGACGGCTCTCTCGTCGAGGTCCACGCCCCACAGCGGGGCTACCCACTGGTGCGGTTCAGCATCCGGAGTTCGCCGGGCGAACACCGACATCGCCGCCAGCAACATCTGCCCGCCGCCGACCGCCGGGTCCAACAACGCCGGTGCACCGCCGTCGCACTGTGCAATTGCCTCCGAAGCCAGCACATCGGCGATCCAGCGCGGGGTGTAAAGCTGGGTGGTGACGGTCTGGGAGCTGTGTTTCTGTTCGCGCTGCACGTGGGCTTCGAACGCGTCGTGACGCGCCGCTGCGGCGTGCTGTTCGTGCAGCCAGCCCAGCGCATGGGGGTCATCCCACAGCTCGGGGGGCCAGCGGTCCAGAATGTCGTCGAAATCGTTGGGCGTCGCATCGTCGACGAGCCCATCGGCGGTCACACCGCGGCTCGTCGCCATCCGCCGGGTCGCCGCGTCGATCAGCGCGGCCCGCCCGCCTGCGGTGTATTCGTCGGCGAGCGCTGTCTGCAGTAGCTCAGCAAATGACGCGGCGTGCTCCGGGGTCTGGGTGGGAGCCAGCCCGTCAAACGTCACGCCCTGGGTCATGGAGTCGCACCTGCGCTCAGAACCGATGGGTAAACCCGACGTGAATGCCATCCGGTGTCGGCGCCACGCTCACCCCGCTGCCGGGCCCGCTTCGGTCCCGCGTTGCCCACCAGATCGTAAATGCCGTCCCGGCTGCCAGCGTCAGCCCGGCGGCCACGCCCATGTTAAAGCCCATCGCCCGCGACGCGTCCACATCATCCTGGGTGTAGTCGCTGTTCGGATCGTCCAGATTCGCCTCCATATGGCGTGCAGCGCCGTACTCCTGGAACGACAGATAGGTGAACAGCCCACCCACACCGACCAGCGCGAAGGTCACCGCCGGCTTCCAGACCGCCGGGCCCTCGGTGGACGGGGCGTCGGTCTCATCTTCTTCTTCTACGTCGCCACCGCTCAGATCGAACTCCACAATCTCGTCGGCGCCCTCGGCGATTTCGATCGTCGTGCTCTCGGACTGATACCCGGACTTGTCGACGATGACTTTGTGTTCTCCCGGCTCCACGGTCACCCACTGCGGGGTCTGGCCCACGGGCACGGTATCGCGATCGTCCAGGTAGATATCGGCGCCGATGGGCATGGTCTCCACACGCACCATGGTGCGGTCATCACCGAGTTCTTCGTCGAGCCGCCGGATGGTGCGCGCCACCTCGCCGCGTTCCTCGGCGTGGGGGTCCTGCTCCTGGAAAAACTCGTAGTACTGGATCGCCCGCTCGTAATCCCCGGCGTGTTCATACGCCAGTGCCAGCCGGTAGGTGATCCGGGCGTGCGGAAACAGTTCGTGCACTTCGTGGAAGGCGTCGATGGCCGTGTCGAAGTCACCGGCGTCGTGGGCCGCTTCGCCCTCGTCGATCAGCTCGATGACCTGGATTTCCTGCTCCGGGGTCAGCCGGTCGAACAGTTCCTCTTCGGTCGGCGGCACGTCGTCCTGTTGTCCCGGTGGCGGCTCGCCGTTGGCCATCGCCACAGCCGGCACCGTCAGTGCCAGCGCTGCGAGCGCGACCACAAAGACCACCCATCTCGAACTTCGAACCGTCATCTTCGCTCCTTAACAGCATTGTTGTTCAACGCCACCGTCACCTGGCACACGACCCAAGACCCAAGACCCAAGACCCAAGACCCAAGACCCGAGACCCAAGACCCGAGACCCAAGACGCACGACCCGAGACCCCTTACAGATCATCGAGACGTCGACGCAGGTCGCGCTCTTGTTGCTCTTCTTCATCTTCCTGTTCGTCTTCGTCGGCCTGCTGAGGCAGCCGATCCGGCGGAGGCCGGCCCGGGTCCTCGCGGCGCCGTCGGGTGTCGTCTTCCTGCTCGGCTTCGTCTTCCTGGGGTTCTGCTTCGTCGTCCGGCTCGTCGACCTCGTCGGGCTGGTCCGGCTCAGCAGGCTCGTCGGGTTCATCCGGTTCATCCGGCTCCTCCGCCTCGTCCACCGGGTCAGGCTGGTCCGGCTCGTCCGGCTCGTCGGACGGCTCGGGGTCATCATCGGGGCGCTCACCGGAGTCGCCACCAGGTGTTCCGGTGGGTTCGGCTTCGTCGTCCTCGTCGCTGCTGTCGTCAGCGGCGGCCAGCGTCGGTTCATCGTCGTCTTCTTCGTCGTCTTGCTGTGCGTCGCCGTCGTCGTCCTGCTTTTCCGCTTCTTCGCGAGCCTCGGCGACGGCACCGGCGGCCTCATCGGTGGCCTCCTCGTCGGTGGCCTCTTCGTCGGCTGGTTCATCTTCGTCTTGTGGCTCCTCAGCCTGGGCGACCGCCTCTTCGGGCTCCTCATCGTTGAGCACAAAGTGATAGCCGATCACGCCGAGCACCATGGTGAAGACCACGAACATCAGCGCGCCCAGCCCCAGCACTGCCGGGTGCATCAGCACGGAGCGTTTGCTGCCCACGGCATCGCCGGTCTGCGTGGGCTGGGCCCCGGAGCCGGGGCGCCATTCGGTCTGCGGCTCGTCGGCATCGCCATCTTCGACAGGAGAGGCGGAACGACCGGTGGTCACCGCATGCCCATCGGTGGGAGTCGCTTCGGCGGCCATGGTGTCGGCCACCGCGATGCGTTCTTTATCGGCCTGAGATCTCTCCCCCGTGCCGTCGAGCTCTCCGGAGTCACCACGGGGCTGTTCGACATCGCCGGTGCTCACGCTCTTCAGTTCGTCGGACAGCCCGTTGGTACCACCCTCATCGAGATCGGGCATGTCCACCGGGTTGAGTATCCAGGGATCAAATGCCTGATCGTCGTCTGCATCCAGCCGCACCGGCGGCAGCTTCAGCTCCAGGCGCAACTCGTCGATGCGGTCGCGCACTTCCCGGGCTGATGTGGGGCGGTTGGCAGGCTGCTTCTTCATCAGCTCGGCGACCAGCCCGCTGAGCTCATTCGGGATCTTTCCGGCCGGGGTGACCTCGGCGATGCGGGGCGCCGGCTTCTGAACGTGGCTCATCAGCACCTGGAGGCTGGTCTCGCCCTCAAACGGCGGGCGGCCGGTGAGCATCTCGAACAGCATCACGCCCAGCGCGTACAGGTCGCTTCGACCGTCCAGCTCGTCGTCTCCCTGCGCCTGCTCCGGGGACATGTAGGAGGGCGTGCCGCAGATCATCCCCGTTTTCGTCAACTGGGTGTTGCTCTCCAGGGTGCGGGCAATCCCGAAATCGAGCACTTTGACCTGAAGTGTGCCATCGGAGATCGGCATCATCACCAGGTTTTCGGGCTTCAGATCCCGGTGCACGATCCCGCGGGCATGCGGCTCGGTCAGCGCCCCGCAGATCTGGTAGATTACCTCCAGCGCCAGGCTCGTCTCCAGCCGACCCTTTTCGAGCAGATCACCCAGGTCCGTGCCCTCGACCAGCTCCATGACCAGATACAACAGATCCAGATCTTCGTCCTGGCCGAAGTCGACCAACCGCACGATGTTGGGGTGGCTTAACTCCGAGACCAGCTTCGCCTCCCGGAAAAACCGCTCCAGCATCACCTCCCGGTCCACCAGCTCCGGGCGCAGCACCTTGATGGCCACCTCCCGCTGCACCGAAAGCTGTGTGCCCCGGTACACCGCACCCATCCCCCCGGTGCCGATCAGATCTTTGATGCGAAACCGGTCATCCACCAGCGTATCGATCAGTGGATCACCCTCATCCTCCGGGCTGTCGAGGCGAAACAGACGCGAGCCGTCGTCCGGACACAGCTCGTACTCCTCCCCCTCGTAGCGTGTTTCGCATTCTGGACAGTAGTATTTCATCTATCTCCCGCAGACTTATTCAGCACCCGCGCGCCGCATGGTAGTTCGCATCACGGGGGTGGTCAAACTAGTAAGTGGCACCTCACCGGTCCATCACTGCATTGGACGTGACCGGCAGCGTAGAGATTCAAGCACCGAAGCTCCTACGCAGCGCGCGGAGGCACGGAGCGCGGGGCGCGAAACGCGGAGGCACGAAGCGCAGAGGCGCGGAACGCGAAAGCGGAACGCTGACCACGGAAGCAGAACGCGGGCCGCGAAAAGTGAACGCTGAGCACAAAAGCTGAGCGGCTGAACGCTGAAGAGGTCGCGAAGATGAAGCGAA
>SKMT01000033.1 GCA_007120915.1 Myxococcales bacterium
TCACCGAGGAGATGCTAAATGCCGAGGTCTGCTACGGAAACGACGTCGTCGAGCACAGCGATTACGAGGAGCGCATCGACGACGAGGTCTGCGAAACCGGTGAGTTTCACTTCGGGGTGGACGACGAATTCCGGGTGGTTGCTCAGTAGGGTTCGTCCGGGGGGGACGAGGAGGAGCCGTCGTCGAACCGATAGGTCACTCCAGTGTCGGCAAGCAGGTCGTGCAGCGTTTGTTTGCGCGGGTGGAAGGCGGCGATAAGCCCGCCGAGAAGCCACAGAATAGGGGTGATGATCAGGAGTGCGGCGATGAACCAGAAGAGAATGTCCAGCGCCAGGATGTCGGTGGTCGGATACTCGAAGGAACCCTCGCCGCCGGCAAGTTCGAATTCACGGGTTTCGGTGCCGATGGCCCCAATGCCTGCAGAGAGGGGAATGAGCAGCAACAGCCCCCAGTGCATCAGGGCGAAACGAAGCAGCGCGCGCGCCGGGGTGAGCGACGAGCCGTCGCTGCGGCGCACCCGAAGCCGAAACAGCCAGTTGCCCAGCGTCGGTCTGTCCAGCGCCCAGGCTGCGATCAGATAGAGGGGGAAACCGGCATAGAAGACGGCGGGGTGCGTAAGGGCGGAGGCGATCCCCACCACAGAGAGGTCGACGATCCAGGCGAGGGTGCGCACCAGCAGCCCGGCGCGAGGTTCGGAGTGGGGCCGGGCAGCGTCGATGGCCTCTCGCAGTTCGGCGTAGTCACGGAAGCGGTGGTCCGGATCTTTGGCCAGAAGCTGGCTGAGAAGCCGTTTAAATTCGGAGGGGATATCGAGTTCTGGGGCTGCTTCACTCAGTGAGGGCGGTGGCTCGGAGACCTGCTTGATGGCGATGGCCATCGGGGTGGAGGCGGTGAAGACGGGGCGGCCAGCCACCAGATGGAAGAAGGTCGCTCCCAGTGCGTACATGTCGGCGCGATGGTCGACGTCGTCGGCCTTCGCCTGTTCGGGGGCGACGTACGCCGGAGTGCCCAGAAACACCCCCTCTTCGGTCAGTTGGCCCTCGCCCTCCTCGATGGGTTTTGCCAGCCCGAAATCGGCGACTTTGACGGTGCCGTCGGGGGTGACCAGTAGATTGCCCGGTTTCAGATCGCGGTGGATCAGATCCTGCTGATGGGCGTGTTCGAGGGCATCGACGACCTGGTCCATCAGCTCCAGGGCCTGTCGCCAGTGCAGCTTTTCGCGGCGTTCGACCAGCTCATCCAGGGAGTTGCCCTCGACCAGTTCCATCGCAAAGTAGTGGCGCCCGTGGTCCTCGCCGATAAAATAGATGGGTACGACGTTGGGGTGGCTGAGCCGGGCCTGGGCGCGGGCTTCGCGCTTGAACCGCTGCAGCAGTCGCGGCTCATCGAAGTCGGGGGGCAACACTTTCAGCGCAACGGTGCGGTCCAGTGAGGTGTCGTGGGCGCGGTAGACGCTGCCCATGCCGCCGGCACCGATGGGAGCCTCCACGTCGAAATGATCGAGGCGCTCGCCGGCGAGAGAGTCGGCGTCGTCTCCGCGCTCTGTGGCCGAAGTGTCGACGGTGGTCTCTTCGCTGGGCAGCGTGTCGTCATGCGCCAGATCGAAGGTCTTGTCGCTGCTCGAAGAGTCTTCGTCGGGATCGTCTTCGGCAGTGATGGTGTCGTCGTGATCCGTGGGCATCGAACAGCTCTGGTGGCGCGGAGGTTTTCAGACCGCATGTGCCCGGGAATCTATCGCGTCAAACGGTCTACGTCGAGGCGATGACGCCCACCAGTCGCGGTGGTTGTAGGCCCGAAGAAGTCTTCGAAGCCGGTCATTCTCCGAACAGCAATGCCACCGGCCCAAAGCTCTGGACGATAAACGACTGGCGATCGTCGATCTCGATGACCTGCCGAAACCGTTCGTCTCCGAAGTGGTGATAGGCCAATTCGTAGTGCCAGGAGTGGCCCTCCATGTCGCCGTCCTGATCGGGGCGCGGCGAGTCCCGTTCGCCGAGCACGAAGTCGGAGTAGCGCTGGTAGGCGTCGTACAACCCTGCGCCTTCGCCGGTGTACGACCAGATGTCGTCATCGAAGTGAACGGCGGCGATCTGGGCGACAATCTCCAGCGCCCAGAGGTGGAAGAAGGAGTATCCCACCGGTGGGTCGCGCTCGATCTTCTCCTCGTAGAACCGACCGATTTCGTCGCCGTCGTTTTCGATGGTCCGGTCGATGACGTCGCGAATATAGGAGGGGTTTTCGTAGGCTCCGCCGCGGCTGTCTTCCCAGCTTCCGCCGTCGAGCACATAGGCGGCCAGCTCATCGTCTCCCAGTGCTGCGGCGCCGGCGAGCAGCCCCGCCAGACTCCAGCTTAGGTGATTGTCGGCCCGATAGCGTTCGTAGGACCCGGATTCGGAGTTGGCGTCCGCCCACTCTGTCCAGGCGCGAAAGCTCGAGTTGACCGCCTCCGTCAGATCGAGCAGTAGCGTTTCGATCGCCTCTTCGTCGTCCTGGCTCAGTTCGTAGTCGTTGTTGACCAGCAGAAGATAGGCGTCGGCGAAGTTGATCAGCCCGTAGGCCTGCCACATCGCGTCGAGCGCGAAGTTCCAGGGCCGCTCGGAGCAGAAGTCCTCGGTTTGTCCCTCGATGGACGCGTCGGCAAAATCGGGGTCGAAGTCGTAGATGTTCACCGGTGTGTGTTCGTTGGCCCAGTCTACAAGCGCGTCGACGGCGTGGTCGGCGTATTCGGTCTCGTCGCTGAGCGCATACTGCATCGCCAGCGTGCGGATCACATCACCCTGCTCTTCGAGCCGACTCGTCGCATCCGATAACGTTCCTTCTTCATCGTCACACCAGCCAAACTCGATGTCCGTGATGTCGTCTTTGACGAATGGATCGGCTTGAAAATCGAGCCCCGACTCCGCGCGCCCGGCCTGGATGTTGTAGCTGGAGGCGAAGGGCTGTTGGTCCGATGAAGAGCGATCGATGGCGCGATCGAGCAGCTCGTCGGTGATGAACAGCCCGGCGGCATCATCATCGTCGGGATCGACGGGATCGGCGGCGTCATCTTCAGCATCGGCTGCGCCGGCGTCGTCACCGGCGTCGTCGTCCTGTTCTACACCCGCATCCGGGTCGTCTTCTTGAGCTGGATCGTCCGGTTCGTCGCTGCAGCCGACCAGCAAGAACAGTGCAGCTATCATCAGCCATCGTCGTCGACGAAGTTCCATGAGCTCCTCCTGTGATGCGTCTCTTTTCGAGCACCTTCACCATCCCCATGTATACCAGAGGGGCAGTGAAAATTCTTCGATGGCCATGTGGGGCGGCGGTGCTCTGGGGGGCCCCGGATCCCGTTCGTCGGGGGGGCTTGTCTTGCTTTAGCGTTGCTTCAGTAGGAACGCAGCATAAGTTGAGATCATTGTGGAGTCGAGTGGTGAACGGCTGGATTCGTGGCAGTGGCGGTATTTCACCGCCTCCAGTAAATTGAACAGGGTTTGAACGGGGTATGTTCGTCGAGTTGGTGTGTGATATTCGGAATGCGGGGAGTTATTGACGTGTTGAGCATTTTTGAATAGGTGCTGAACAGCCCTAGGGTGTTGGCTGTCCTGTGGGCAACGATGGCGAAATCGGAAGTGGACGCAATGAGAGACGACAGTGGTGCATCAGAGGAGACGTCGGCGCAGGTCGACGTGGCCATCGTCGGCGCCGGTCCGGCCGGCAGGAGCCTGGCCGCCGCGCTGGTCGAGCGCCGCTGTCGCGTCGCCATCGTCGATCCCGCCATCGAATCGGGGTGGGAGAACACCTACGGGGTGTGGCTCGATGAAATCGGCGACGGGGCGGAGGAGATCCTGTTTCGTGGACAGTGGGATGAAGCGACGGTCCATACCGGCGCGAGAATCGAGCTGCAGCGCCGATACGGGTGCATTGACAACCAGCGGTGGCGTCGCCGGCTCGACGAGACGCTTCACGGCGGTGACGCCCTGTTTATTTCTGAGCGGGTCGAAGAGGTCGACGTCGGCGACCGGCGATCAGTCGTGGTGTTGGCGTCGGGTACGCGGCTGGAAGCAACGGTGGTCGTCGATGCGTCTGGTGGCCGGGCCAAACTTGTGGAGACCGAACCGGCGGGCACCATCGGATTTCAGCGCGCCTATGGCATCCATGCCCGGTTTGACGGTGATCCGCTGGATGGATCGCCGATGGTGTTGATGGACTACCGGCCGATTCCGGGCATCCATGAGAGTGCGGGGACGCCGACGTTTCTGTACGGGATGCGGTTTGACGACGGCACGGTGTTTGCCGAAGAGACAGTGCTCGTTGATGCAGACCCGACGCCCTTCGATGTGCTTCGGCGCCGTTTGCACCGACGCGTTGGGGCCGCCGGCGCCGAGTTGGTGGAGGTGTACGACACCGAGGAGTGTCACATCCCGATGGGAACGCCGCTGCCGACGCGAGATTCTCGGGTCATCGGGTTCGGCGCCGCCGCCGGGCTGGTGCATCCGGCGACGGGCTATCAGATCGGTCGGATGCTCAACTGCGTGGGCGATGTCGCCGATGCGATCAGCGAAGCACTCGAAGCCGGTGATGCTCCAGAGCAGATCGCGGGGGCGGCGCATCGGAGGCTGTGGCCCGACGAACTGCGCCGCGCCCGTCAGCTTCTGATGTTCGGCCGCGACGTCATCATGGGGCTGGAACCGCCGATGGTGCGCCGGTTCTTCGACACCTTCTTCAGGCTTGGTGGTCGGCAGTGGCGTGACTACCTTCGCGGGGACACGGACCCGGGGAGGATCGCCGCGATTATGTGGCGCCTGTTTCGCCAGGCTGATTCGAGTCTGAAATGGGCGCTGACTGTGGACGCACTGGGCGATGTGGGTCGTCTTCTCCGGTCGCTGGCTCCTGATTCCAGAACCCCCGGTGGTGTCCCACCAAGTGGTGCGGGAGGCGCTGATGGCTAAGACCGATGCGGTGAGACAACCGACGCGACCGAACGCAAAAGGGCTGGGGGCAGCGGTGTGCATCATCGGCGCCTGGGCGGCGTCGCTGGTGCTGTTGCTGGGCGCCGACCTGTCGCAGATGACCTGGCAGATCGGGGTGGGGGTGGCGGTGCAGACCTTTCTGTACACCGGGCTGTTCATCACGGCCCATGACGCGATGCACGGGACGGTGGCGCCAGATTTTCCGAGGCTCAATCGCGCCGTGGGGGCGGTGGCGGTGGGACTGTATGCGCTCTTTTCGTTTAAGCACCTCAAAAAGGAGCACTGGCGCCACCACGACCACCCGGCCACCGAAGAGGACCCAGACTTCCATGACGGCGACAACGACGGGGTCATCCGGTGGTATCTGCGATTTATGACGACCTACGTGACGGTGGTCCAGCTCATCGGGATGGCGGTGGTGTTCAACGTCTTGCAGTATCTGGTGGGCATCCCCGCCTCCAACCTGGTGGTCTTCTGGGTGGCACCGGCGCTGCTTAGTACGGTGCAGCTTTTCTACTTCGGAACCGTCTTGCCTCACCGGCGCCCCGAGCAGGGCTACGCCGATGAACACCGGGCGCAGAGCAACGATTTTTCGCCGCTGCTCTCATTTCTGACCTGCTATCACTTCGGCTACCACTGGGAGCATCACGAGCGCCCCGATCTGCCCTGGTGGTATCTACCGCGGTTTCGCAGATGGCGCCGCCAGCACACAACGATGGGACGGGATGGGACTGATTCGGCCGTGGCGCGGTGAGCGCTTCGATGACCTCAGGGAGAATGATGATGAACAATGGGCAACAACGAGTAGTAGTGATTGGCGCCGGGTTCGGCGGGCTGAGCGCGGCGGTTCGGCTCAGGGCGATGGGCTGGGATGTCACCCTGGTAGAGGCGCGAAAGCAACTCGGCGGACGCGCCGGAGTCATCGAGCGCGACGGCTACACCTTCGATACGGGGCCGACGGTGATCACGGCGCCCCATCTGTTCGGCGAACTGTTCGAGCTGTTCGACCGCCGCCTCGACGACTACGTGAACATGGTGCCCGTCGATCCCTTCTATCGGGTGACCTTCCCCGACGGAAATCACTTCGATTATGTGGGCGAAGAACAGCGGCTGATCGACCAGATCGGCAGGTTCAACCCGAAGGATGTCGATGGATACCGGCGCCTCGCCGATCATGCGCGGCGCATCTTCGAGGTGGGCTACGAGCAGTTGGTCGACCAGCCCTTCGACTCCTTCGTCGACATGCTGCGGGTGGTCCCGGATATGATCCGGCTGAAGAACTACCGGTCTGTCTACGGGCTGGTCGCCAGCTACATCGAAGACGAGCGGCTTCGCCAGGTGTTTACGTTCCAGCCGCTGCTGGTGGGGGGGAACCCGTTTAACGTCACCTCCATCTATCTTTTGATCCACTGGCTTGAGCGCAAGTGGGGCGTGCATTTCGCGAAGGGCGGCACGGCGGCGCTGGTCGACGCGCTGGGACAGCTTCTGGACGAAATTGGTGTCGATGTGCGCCTGGACACCCCGGTGGAGCGCATCGAGGTGGGCGCCGGCGGGGTGGAGTCGGTGATCACTGAGCGCGGCGAGCGCATCGGTTGCCGCTTCGTCGTCAGCAACGCCGATCCCTCCTACACCTACCGGGAGATGATCGACGCCGATGTGCGCCGGCGTAACTCCGACCGGCGTGTCGACCGGGTGAAGCAGTCGATGGGCCTGTTCGTCGGCTTCTTCGGCACGGATCGAATCTACGACGATGTCGAACATCACACCATTGTGATGGGCCCGCGCTACAGAGGGCTTCTGGACGACATCTTTGAGAACAAAGTGCTCGCCGATGACTTTTCGCTGTATCTGCACCGGCCCACCGCCACCGACCCGTCGCTTGCACCTGAGGGACACGACGGGTTCTACGTGTTGTCGCCGGTACCGAACAACGAAAGTGGTATCGACTGGCAGCAGCGCGGTGACGCGTACTTCGACAA
>SKMT01000217.1 GCA_007120915.1 Myxococcales bacterium
AATTGGTTTTCCTCTGCGCTCTTTGCGTCTCTGCGGTTCCAATCCCCTGTGCTCTCTGCGGTTTACTGTGACTCGAAGATGGCGGTGAGTTGTTTTTGGGCTCTTGCCCGCAGCTTGGCAGGCTGTTCGGGATGGTAGTCAATCTCGACGCCGGGCAACTGCTCGATCTCATCGAACGCCATGAGCCGAAGCTGCTCATCATCGCTGTTCATCGCCTCGACCAGCCATCTCCAACGTGGCTGGCCGTCGGCGTCATGCCACCAGCGCTGCCACTCGGAGGGGGAGGGCGACAGCGGCTGGAAGGTGATCTCGCGCAGCGCCTGATGGATCGACTGATGGACCTTCTCGGAGTGTCCCTGGAGGTGTTCGATCAGCAGGGGAACGGAGGCGATATCTTTGAAGCGCCGCAGGTTGTCGGCGGCCACTTCGATGCGGGTGTCCTCGTGAGCATCTTCGAGCACTTCGCGCAGAGGAGTGACAATCCGGGGTTCGAAGTCATCGAGATGCCGATGTGCGTAGATGATATCCTTGGCCAACTGGCGGGTCTGCTGGTCGCGATCGAAGAGCCGCTCACGCAGCTTTTCGAGCAGCCCATATGCAGGGAGTTCGGTCAACAGATAAGAGGCGTAGAACCGCCGATCCAGGCTCTGGTCGTCGATGTATTCGTTGACCACAGCCAGGGAGGCTTCCCCGATCCGTACCAGTGTCTCCAGCACGGGACCGTGCTCATTGACCGGGGGCATGGTGTCGACGGTGTACTGGTAACGGTCCACGAAGAGTCGACCCGGAAACAGTTCCGCCAGCTTTGGAAGAACTGACGGTCCTGCCGTCGCCAGGTGTTCGGCGGCGGCGTAGGCTTCTTCCTGATTATTGCTTTTGATCAGCTCCAGGCTCCCCTCGATCTCCACGGCCATCGGTCCCGAATCCATCTCTTCGATGGCGTCGAGGGGGATGGTCTGGGGACGTTTCTCAAACTCGTCGACTACCCCGGCCGACGACTCTTCGATGTGCTCGGATTCCATATCATCGAGCAACTCTCCGAACATGCTGGTGCGGGCGGCGTCGGCGTTCATCTGCACCGTGCCCCCGGGGCGGGAGTCGGCCTGAAGCCCTTCGTTGATCTGAGGGTCGTCATCGAACATGGCGTCCGAAGGCTGTTCGCCGATCTCATCGGCGTCGCTGTCGTCGGCGACGAAGGCCACGGAGCCCACGCCCATGATGGTGCTTCCCGTGGTGGGCTGCTCATCGAACGGGCTGTCGCTGGTTGATGGTTCCGATGGCTCGGCGTCCACCTGCTGTGGCTCCGAGCGTTGAACGGCGCTGGGAGGCCGTCGCAGAACCTGAGCCATGGGCACCCCGGAAGCGGAGTTGGGAATGGAGAGCCCGGAGCTGCTCTCGGAGGCGCCGACCTGTACCGGCTGTTCCTTTTGACCGTCGGCCTCTGAGGTTGTGTCGGTGCTACTTTGCGGTGAGGCGGGTTGTGCGTTCGGTTCAGCGACAATTTCTTCGCTGCCGGGACTGTCGGTGGCCGGTGTTTCGTTTATCGGGCGGCCGGGAGCGGGTGTTTCCGCGGGTTCGGAGGGTTCAGAGACTTCCGAGGGTTCGGAGGGTTCAGAGACTTCCGAGGGTTCGGAGGGTTCAGAGACTTCGGAGGGTTCAGAGACTTCCGAGGGCTCGGAGACTTCGGAGGGCTCGGAGACTTCGGAGGGCTCGGAGACTTCCGAGACTTCGGAGGGCTCGGAGACTTCGGAGGGCTCGGAGATGCTGTCGCGCAGTTCGGCGTCGGATGGAATCTCCTCGTCGACGGTGGGCATCCCAAAGGTGGTTCGACCGGCGGCGGGCTGCTCGTCGTGTTCGAAGGCACCGGATTGCTTGCCCTCTTGGTTATCGGTGGAGGGTTCGGAAACCTCCGAGGGTTCGGACGGTTCGGACGGTTCGGACGGTTCGGAGACTTCCGAGGGTTCGGAGGGGGCAGCAGGCTCGGGTTCTTCGTTTTTATCCAATGCGTCGGCAATGACATTGGCTACCAGGGAGCCGGAGATGTTCTTTTCGTTCTTCTGGTTTTGGTCGCCAGCGTCTTGTGATGGTTCTTCCTTCGCCGACGAGTCCTCGGAAACACTGCTGATGTCGACGATTTTCCAGCGATGACTGCCCTGTTCCTGCTGGCGGGCGGCGATTTCTTGCTCTACCAGCGACTCTTCGAGGCCCAACCCTACTCGAATGCGGGGTTCCGGCAGTGCCGGGATCCGTTCGGCCGGTGGGGGCAGTGAGTCGCTTTTGGCCCGCCGGATCAGTTCTTCGAGCTGAGAGCCGACCTTTTCGGTTGCCTTCTTCAGCGGCTCCAGATCGAGATCGTCGATGCTGTCTAGCCGCATGCCGGTATCCCGGTCAATGGGCACTCCGACCAGGCTCATGGCGTTCCGGCTACCAATCTGCACCGGCAGTGCCAACAGCGATTCGACGGCGACGTCGAACTGGTCGAACAAGGGAACCAGCCCCAGCTTTTCGGCGTCGCCCATCGCAAAGGAGTCACTGCTTTGCAGCAGGTCGCTGCCCCCGGTGTCGGTGCGGATGGAACGCAACTGGTCGAGCCCCTCGATCTTCTCAAGCAGCTTTGGCCACTCTTCGACAAAGTAGGGCTGAACACCTTCTTTGACGAAGGCCACGATCATTCGGTTGGTCAGCCACCGCCCGGCAAAGCCGAGCAGCACCTTCAGCAGGGCGTCGCGGTCGAAACACTCATCGATAAAGGAGCTGACATCGTCCAGATCCCACTGATGGACGTGAAGGGACTCCGAATTGTTGAGCGCCCGGTGCACATCGATGGTGCCTTCCGGGGTGGCGTAGCCGAAGGTGACGGGATGTTTGCGCAGATAGGGGCGGACCCATTGCGGGAGTTCATCGCCCAGAAAGAAATGGCGGGCCTGAAGAAATCGGGCCCGCGGCCAGATATACTGGCGGATGTCCGCATTGTAGCGTTGCTGAAGTACGGGAAGCGCCATCTCGTTGAGGGGCTCAACAACGATCACATCCACGCGCTGGTTGCCCCGGCGGCGCACCGGCACCACTTCGTATTCACGAATGGTGGTGGTGTCCAACTGCTCGAAGACCTCCCGCTGGACAAAAAGCCCGTCGGCATATCCAGCCGGCGGGCAATCATAGTAGAGAGCAAGCTGTTCGAGCAGCGTCTCTTCGTCGATCAACTCCGTTGTTGGAAGTCGAGTCGCGGTGTCACTGCCGTAGGACAGGCGCAGATCTTCGACGGTGTCGGTCTCCAACAGTCCCTGGTCGACCAGGTGGTCAATGATGAGATCTTGATGTCCCACTGCCAGCCTTTGAGAGTGGATTACCCCGAGTGGCGTCCGAACGAAGTTTAGTCACACGCGTATTCCTGATGTTAAGTCGCCACCGCTGCCCGGGCAAGCTCTCCGAGCGGGGGCCAAATCGGTGCTGATTTGGTGAAATCACTGCTGTGGCGTCCGGTTGCGGTCCCGAAGATACCATGTATGGCTGAAGGGGCAAGATTGTACGGCCATCGGCGGTGGGGTCAGGACTGTGATCGGAGCGGAAACGAGGGGAACCGCAGATCGAGCACTTCGAAGTCAATCACAATGCTGCAGATGCGATCTTCGGCGTCGTAGCCCATGTAGGTGGTGTAGTAGCCGTTGCCGAATCCGGCGTCGAACACCAGTAGATTGCGCCCGTCGCCGAAGGGAAGCTTCAGATCGCGGCGCAGATCAATGGTCGCCCAGCCCGCTCCTCGCTGTCGTCGCCGATGAATCCGCCCCCACAGATGGCGCTCAAAGTCATTGTCTTCGGGCATGACCAACTGGTGGTAATTCAGCAGAGCGGAGGCGGTATCGCGGTCCAGAAATGCGGCGACCGAGGAGTCGACGTGGAAGCCATCGGCGTCGTTTTGAGCGTCGAGAAACCCCTGCTGCTCCTGCGGTGGCAGCGCGGCGACCTCCCAGCGGTGAACGTCGGTATCGCGCAGCGACAACACCGCATAGGCGACGAGCTTCTCGTCGCGCATCTCCGGGATGATCAGGTGGGCGGGATACTCTCCGGGCTGAAGCTCGATGTCGAAGGGTTCGCTGTCGAGCGCCTCCAGCGGATCACAGGCGATCAACTGGCCCGAAGGAAGCACCAGATCACCGATGGAGCGGCGGTGGACGATGATGTCGTAGCCGACACCTTCGATGATCTCGCCGTCTTCAAATTCACGGTAGGCCCGGAAACGCATGATGCTGTTCCACTGCGGGGGAAGGAAAGCGGTCAGGGGTAGAGGGGAGTCCACCCCCGGTTGTATCGCATTCAACAGCCGTGGGGGATCGATCATTTCGCCGGCCCGATCAGGACCGTCGAACAGCGGTTGAAGACTTCTGTGGAATAGTTTTTAGACGGAGTGGGCGATGCGCGCCAGTTCCACGAAGCTGTCGACCTTCAGGCTGGCGCCGCCGACGAGACCTCCGTCGATGTCCTTCTCATCGATGAGATCGCCGAAATTGCGGGGTTTGACGCTGCCGCCGTACAGAATGGGCATGGAGTTGGCGGTGGAGCGGTCAAAGCGCTCACCGACGATATCGCGGATGAACGAGTGGACCTGCTGGGCCTGCTGGGGCGAGGCGGTCTTGCCGGTTCCAATCGCCCAGATCGGCTCGTAGGCCAGGATCACACGTTCGGCCTGTTCGACGGTCAGCCCCGAGAGTGCGGCGCGCACCTGGAACTCCACCTTTGCTTCCGTGCGTCCCGACTCGCGTTCCTCCAGCGTCTCACCGAAGCAGACGATGGGCCGGAAGTCCTGTTCGAGCGCTGAGAGCACCTTGCGGTTGACCTCTTCGTCCGTCTCACCGAAGTACTGGCGCCGTTCGCTGTGGCCCAGAATCACGTAGCGCACGGCCAGTTCTTTGAGCATCGGGCCGGCGACTTCGCCGGTGTAAGCGCCGCTGTCGGCCCAGTGCATGTTCTGCGCGCTCAGAAGCACCGGTGACGCCGCAAGGGCTTCGGCCACCGAGGACAGATGCACCGACACGGGAGCGACGATGCAGGTGACGCCGTTGGTGGGGGCGTTTTCTCCGATTCCACGGGCCAGCTCCACGGCCTCGTCGGTGCCCAGGTTCATCTTCCAGTTTCCGGCAACAATCGGGGTACGCATCGGTCAACCTCCAGGTCAAATTATCATTCACTATTCGTCTCGGGTCGTGCGTCGTGCGTGTTGCGGTCAATCGAACGGGTAGTTTGGACGCAATGATTCGATGCCGGGAAGCGGTTTTCCCTCTACGAGCTGAAGACTGGCGCCGCCGCCGGTGGAGACATGACCGATCTGGTCGGCCACGCCGGCGCGGGCGACGGCGGCCGCGGAGTCACCACCGCCGACGACGCTGTAGGCGTCGCTGTCGGCCAGCGTTCGGGCCACCTCGATGGTACCTTCGGCGAAGGCGTCGTTTTCGAATACACCGAGCGGTCCGTTCCAGAACACGGTTTTCGCCGAGGAGACGACTTGTCGGAACCGATCCACCGTCTTGGGCCCGATATCAAGGCCCATTTGCCCGTCGGGGATATCAACATCGTCGGTGACCGTTGCCTCGGCGGCGTCGATGTCGCTGCCGGTTCGGTGGTCGACGGGAAGCAGGATATCCAGATCCTTGAGTTCGGCGCGCGCCAGAATCTGGCCTGCCTCGTCGAGGAAATCCTCTTCGACTATCGAGTCGCCCACCTGAACTCCCTGGGAGGCCAAAAAGGTGTAGGCCATCGCCCCGCCCACAAGCAGAGTATCCACCTTTTTGGACAGCGTTTTGAGCACGCCCAGCTTATCGGAGACCTTCGCGCCGCCGACGATGGCGACATAGGGGCGGGTGGGGTGGTCCAGCAGAGGGTTTAGCCCCTCGATCTCGTCGCGGATCAAAAACCCGGCTCCCCGATGGTGACGGTCAAAAAACTTGTTGATCGTGTACACCGAAGCGTGCTTGCGGTGGGTCGCCCCGAAGGCGTCGTTGACGTAAAAGTCCGCCAGCGCGGCGAGTTGCTCGGCGAATTCGTCGTCGCCGGCCTTCTCGCCGGGGTGAAACCGCAGGTTTTCCAGCAACATGATCTGGCGGTTGGGGTTCAGCTCTTCGAGAAGCGTGTCTACATCTTCGCCGATCAGGTTCTGAGGCAGCACCACCTCGTAGTCGTACAGCAGGGTGTCCGTGTCGATGAGTTTGGCGAGCCGGGCGCCCACGGGCTCCATGCTCAGCTCATCGGATTGTTTGCCACCGGGGCGGCCCAGGTGGGAACAGACGATGACCTTCGCCCCCGTCTCGATGGCGTGTTCGATGGTGGGCAAGGCGGCGAGGATCCGGGTGTCGTCGGTGACTTCTCCGTTCTTGATCGGAACGTTGAAGTCCACCCGGATCAGCACGGTGCGCTCTTCACCGAGGTCCAGTTCGTCAATGAAGTTGATACCTGTGGTGTTCATGCTCGCCGCCTGCCTGTTTGGCCCGGGTATCGGGCTCAGTTATGGGATGCCACCAGCTTCGCCGCGTCGACCATTCGGTTCGAATAGCCCCACTCGTTGTCGTACCAGGCGAGCACTTTGATAAACCCGTTGTCCAGGCCCATCGTGGTGTCGGCGTCGATGATCGAGGAGTGGGGGTTTCCGATGTAGTCGCTCGAAACCAGCGGCTCTTCGCTGTAGCCGAGCACACCTTCCATGGGGCCGTCGGCGGCGTTGCGGAAGGTTTCGTTGACGGTGTCGACGTCTACGTCCTGCTGAAGCGACACCACCATATCGACACAGGAGACGTTGGGGGTGGGAACGCGGATGGCCATCCCGTCGAGCTTGCCTTCCAATTCCGGGAGCACCTTGGTCACGGCGATGGCCGCGCCGGTGCTGGTGGGAAGCATGTTTACGGCGGCGGCGCGGGCGCGGCGAAGGTCCTTGGAG
>SKMT01000637.1 GCA_007120915.1 Myxococcales bacterium
CGACGATGCGGAAAGTCGCATCGCTACCCAGCGAAGCCAACTGGAGGCCGCCCAGCAACGGGCCGCCACTCTGGAGCGCCAGCTCGCCCAGGTTCGGCAGCAGGAAGGAGCTCAGGACACCCAGGATCTAGAGGCCGAGCAGCGCGAATTGCTCCAACAGCGCCAGGCCGCCCTCGAAGAGGCCCTGGAGGAGGCGCGACAGGCCGAACGGGCATTGGCCCGAGCCGAAGCCGAGCGCGCCGAGTGGCAACAGGCCCGCGCTCAATATCAAAGCGACCTGGAACAGCTCGAAGAACAGGCGCGCCATGCCCGGGCAGAAACGCAGCGCCTCAACGAAGAAATTGCCGAGCGCGATGCCGAGATCGAACGGCTCAAAGCTCAAATCGATGAGGCCACCACCGAAGAGGAGCGCCGGCAGTTGAGCCAGGCCATCGCCCAACGAGACGCCGAGATCGAGCGACTCCAGCGAGAGGTCCAACAGGCCGAGCGAACCCATGCCGACGCCCGCGACGCCGTGGCGGTCCCCGTCGATCCGAGCGACGAAAATTCGATTCGCGCCGTGCGCCTTCAGACCAATGAGCGCGGCTACTCCCAGATCATCGTCGATCTGGAGCGGCCCGGCCAATTCCAGACCGGTGAGGCCTCCGCACAGGGACGGTCGGTGATGATCTTGAACGATGTGCACCTGCCGCGAGAATTGGAGCGCACCCTGTCGGCCGATGCCGAGGGAGGGGTGGTTCGCTTCGTATCCAGCTATGCCGAAGAAGATGGATCGGTGCGCATGGAGGCGGACCTCGATGGGGCGAGTTCGGAGGTCATTCGCCAGGAGGGCAATAGCGTGGTGTGGGAGTTCGCACCTCAGATCGCACAGCGCTCTGATGCTCCACAGGGGGCAATGGCGGCGGACAACCAGCCCCGGCGCACCACCGAGGGCAATAGCGTCACCTCCGCACCGCCCCGTTACCCCCGGGTGGTAGCCGATCCGACCTCGGTCAATCGGGTGCCGGGTATGGGCACCAGGCCCATCACCATCGACCTTCGAAACGCCGACATCGAAAACGTATTGCGCCTGATCTCCTCGGAGAGCGGGGTCAATATCATCGCCGGCGACGACGTGTCGGGCCATGTGACGATGCGCCTTCAGGGGGTGCCCATGGACGAGGCGTTTTTGACGATTCTGCAGTCCCAGCGATTGGGATTTGAGATTCGCGGCAATGTGTTGCGCGTCGCTCCCCAGAGTGTGCTCAATGATGAGGAGCAAGCCCGAGCCGAAGCCCGTGCCAGGGCCCAGCAAGTGGAGCCGCTGGAGGTCTTTTTGCTGCCCGTCAATTACGCCGATGCCGGCGATCTGACCACGCAGGTCGACGGATTGCTCAGCCCCCGCGGCAGTGTGACCGTCGACGGGCGGACCAATACGCTGATCATCAAAGACCTGGCGGCCAACCTGCAGTCGATTCGCATGCTCATCGAAACCCTGGACGCCCAGGTGCCTCAGGTACTCATCGAGGCCCGGATCGTGGAGACCAACGAGGCCTTCGATCGCGAATTCGGTATCCAGTGGGGTGGTGATTTCTCCATGTCCCAGGGCGGAGGAAATCCGACGGGACTGGTCTTTCCCAATGTCTTCGGAGTCTCCGGTGGAGCCACCGACGGTGAGGCACCGACCCAGGGAACTTCAGAGAATCCCAACTACGCCGTCAACCTGCCGGCCGCCGCCGGTACCGGAGTCGGTGGTGCCATGGGCCTGACCATGGGAAGCGTGGGCGGAACGGTGAACCTCAATATGCGCCTGTCGGCCATGGAGGCTGCCGGTTATGCCAAGATCATCAGCTCCCCCCGGATTCTGACCCTGGACAACCGCCAGGCCTCCATCTCACAGGGTACGTCGATTCCCATCAGCGTTGTCAGCGCCGCCGGTGTCCAGACCATCTTCGTGGACGCGACCCTGGAGTTGACCGTCACCCCCCATGTCACCCCCGACGGCAACGTACGTATGGCGATTGAAGCCACGAAAAACGAGCCCGACTTTCAGAACACCGGTGCTCAGGGCGACCCCACGATCATTCAGAACCAGGCCGAAACCGAATTGCTCGTCGACGACGGTGACACCACCGTCATCGGCGGCATCTACACCGAAAACACCGGTGAGAGTATCTCGGCGGTGCCCTTTTTGCACCGAATCCCGATCCTCGGATTTTTGTTCAAGTCTCACTCCGAGACGGAAAACCGCTCCGAGTTGCTGATTTTCATCACCCCCCGGATCGTCAACCGCGCAGAAGCGTTGGGCATCATGTCCACCGGTGCGGTCCAGGGCATTGAAGCAACCGAACCGGCCGGAGAGTAATCCCGATGCAACCCCCTGGATCAGGCCGAGCATCGGCGTTGTTCCGGGGGATGCGACGCGACGAGAACGAATATGATACAATGGAAGCGAGTTGGCAGAGCGTCACAGAGCGTCAACGAGTCGATCCTACGATCGGCTCGCCGACAGGAGGACGGAACGATGAATGGTAAATGGAATGTGATCGCTGTGGCACTGCTGGTGGTCGGGTTAAGCCTGACCGGATGCGTCGAAGAAGAGGCGTCGGTGGTGATGCACAGCAATCTACTCGGCGATGGAACCTTTGATACCGGCGACGAGGATGAGCCGGATCGTGTCGGCTGCACGTTCACTGCCGACTTCGATGAGCCCAGGGTGCTCGGAAGCGGGACCATCGACCTGGCCGAACTGGAAAACGAAGGCCAGCGAATGGTCCGCGAGTCCAACCAGGGCGCAAATCTGGAGCGATACACCTTTACCACGGTGCTGGAGAACCGCCTCGCCGACAGTCGTACTGTCGGGGCCGTCAGCGGTGGTGATGGCGACGGATTCGAGAACCTGGAGCTGGACAAAAACGACGTAATGATCACTTCCGGGGTCGTCGACCTCTTCGCCGTCGATGACGGAGCCCTGGTCGGGGTGTTTGACCAGCCCATCGAGCGTCGTTCAACGATGCTGGTACAGTCCGGAGGTGGCGTGGCCAACTACGGAGTGCCCATCATCCAGGGATTTGAGGAAATTCAGCGGCTGCGCGAAGGTGTCGGCGCCGATCCGGTCTCTTTTATCGCCGAGATTCAACTGATGGGCGAAACACTTGCCGGGGACCAGGTCGAATCCAACACCGTGGAGTATCCCATCACCATCTGCGACGGATGCGGTGGTGATGACATCCCCTACACCAACCCGATGTGTGAAATCGACGGCTGAGCAATTGCCGGATGTGGCGATGCGCCGGGCCGTTATTGGCCCGGATGCGCCACCAGCAACAGCTCCATGTACGGCTCGGGGCCGACGTAGTCGGTCACCGGCGCCAGTTCGTCGGCCAGCCAGTCGACCGTCTCCTGTAGCCATCGCGTCGCCAATCCCGTGGTTTCGGCGGGAAGCTCTACCAGCATGGGGCCGATCACCGCTTCGAAGTACTCCAGGGGATCGTCACCCCAGGGCTCATCGCGAAGAGCGTGGGGTAGTTCACGAAGTTCGTTCTCTGTGAGCCCCCGAAGTGTCGGTTCGCCTTCGAGCAGGTCCGTGGCAACGGCAGTGGCGAAGAAGACGTCGAAGGTTACCGAATCGGGGTCGTTCAACAACTCGCCTTCGTACACCATATTCGCCAAATCCTCGACGCTGTGGTCGGTCACCCCGAATAGCCACAACTGCTTGAAGGCGACCATGCCGATGCGAAGCGCCGCTTCGTCGACCTGATCCTGATGATGAAACAGCTCGAACGTTTCGCTGTCTCGTCCAAAGGTCGGTCGTACTTCGGTCAGCCCCTCGAACAGCGCCGTCTCATCGGGGTTGAGCAGCGAATAGGGAACCCCTTCGATCAACGACAGGGTGGGACGCTCTTGAAGCTGGTCGGCCTTTTGCTGGAGGTTGGTGCTGATGGAGTAGCCGACGCGAAACAACTTGCGCAGCGGGATCGTATCCAACACCCGGCGAGCGGTCTCGTCGTCAGCTCTGGCCACAAACCCCAACCCCAGACTCAAAAAGCCGGCGGTTCGGCGGATGACTTCCCGGCCGGTTTCGATCTCACCGGGCTCGATTCCGTCGGCGATCATGGTGCGGTTGGCCAATGCGACCAACTCGGCGGTTAACTGCATCAATTGGTCGTCGCCCAGCGTCTCCAGGATGGTGAAAAAGTAGAATTCATCGTCGGCGTTGTCTCGGATCACCGCCGGCACGTCGAGGGTGTCCGGCGGTGAGATGGAGGGCTTCGCTTCCAATTTGCCTTCTTCGAACCGGCGGCGAAGCTCCACGGGATCGACCGCGGTATATACCCCCAGCGCTTCGGTGCGTTCGACAAAACCGTATTCTTCCAGACGGCTGGTGCGGAACCGGTATGCCGTCTCTTCCATCTCAGCGGTCAACTCCCAGCGCACCGCCTCAAACAGCGACCAGGCAAGGCCCTGATCGACGTGATACAGCCGGTCGACCACAGCTCTCAGAAGCGCCGCCGTATCCTCGTCGTCCGGATACACCAACGCGTAGGCATTGTCGGGACTCAGTTCGGCGTTGGCGGGCATGTCGGCCGGGATCTCACCCTCTTCGACGATGCCGACGGCGATGATATTTTTCTTGAAAAACAGCGCCATCACCTCCGGGTCCACATCGCGAACTGCGCGATGGAAGTGACGATCATCGGCCTCCGCGACCAGCACGGACAGCCAGGTGGCCATCTTCTGGGTATCGAACCGATCTTTGGTCCAGCAGTCCAGATCCATAAACAACTGGATCTGCTCGGGGGAGGTGTAGGGAATCAGGTCGACCCCCTGGTCAAACCCGGCGCGCTTGATCAACCGGAACAGCGAGTGGGGATTCAATGATTTGATGTACTCTTCGGCGTCGGGCCGATCCAGAATCGCGTCGATCTGGTCGACCGGATCGCCGGGGGGCAGTTCGCTGCGGAGGCGGTCGAACAATCCCTGGTCGCCACGGCGCTTGCTTAGCTCGACGACTTTGTCTTCCTGTCTGCTCATCTTGGGTACCTCTGGTGGGGACAACCTTCCCCGGTGTACTTCTCAAACGATCGGTCAGCGCCCGGACAGTCGATGCCTTTTGCACCGGCCCTGGGGTCATTGCTGATCTGACAACAGCCGGCAGTTAGTGGGCCTTCCCCGAATTGTCATCCGTGATTCCCTCCGACAACTGATGGTCAATCAACTCGATGGTGTCTTCGACGCCGTAAAAGTGCACGAAGGTGCCCAGCCGGGGCCCTTCGTCCTGGCCCAGCAGCAGCCGATACATCGCCTTGAACCAGCGACCCAGGTCCAGGTCGTGGTCCTTGCCCGCGCTGTAGGCGGCGGACTGGATCTCTTCGGGATCCTCACCGTCATAATCGGCGAGAAACTGGCGAAACTGCTCGACCGCCGGCATCACATCGTCGTCGGGCAGTTGGTACTGTTTGGAGGGGGCGACGTGGTCGCGGTAATAGCGAAGGGCCCTGTCGATCAGATCATCGATGAGTTCGCGGTCCTCTTCGACCTCTTCGTTGTAACGGCACAGATAGTCCCACACCACCTGACGGTCATCGGTGTTCAACACGCTGACCAGGTTCAACAGCATCGAGTACGACACCTCGCTGTCGTAGCCGATCGACTCTGAGGCGTCGATGCGGTCGGCATCGATGAAGAAGACCGGGTTGTCCATTCGCTGTCGCCTGTCATCGGTGGCCCCGAATTTTGACAGCGCCTCCAGGTACTGGTCCGTGGAACGAGGAATGACGTCGAAAAACAGACGCTTCGCCCGCTCCGGGCGCCGATAGATAAACCAGGCCAGGCTTTCGAGCGGCCCGTACTGAAGCCAGTCGTCGATCGACAGACCGGTGCCTTTGCTCTTCGAGATTTTGGCGGCCTCTTCGTCCAAAAACATCTCATAGGACATACCGGCCGGGGGCACGCCCCCCAGCGCATAGACGATGCTCGACGACAGTTTTGCCGACTCGATCAGATCTTTGCCGTACATCTCGTAGTCTACGCCCAATTGAAGCCAGCGAAGCGCCCAGTCGACCTTCCAGCCCACTTTCACGTGGCCGTCGGTCACCGGGACGGTTCCTTCATGCTGACAGGCCTCGGCGCCGCGAAACGATTGGTCGCAGACGTAAGAGACGGTTCCGTCGTCGGGATGGATGTCGGTGACACGGGTGTTGTTGACCTTCCCGCAGTTTTCGCACACCGGAAAGAAGGGACTCCAGTCCTCGCGTTTCTCTTCGCTCAGAGTGCGCACCACGATCCCGCGTACCCGGTCGTAGTGCTCCAGAATCTTCAACAGCCCCTCGTTGAACACTCCGTTTCGATACTGATCTTTGGAGGAGAGAAACTCGTAGTCGAACCCGAAGGAGTCGAGAAACGAGCGCAGCCGGGCGTTCATGTAGCCCGAAAAACTCTCCTCTTCGCCGAAAGGATCCGGGATGTCACACAGCGGCTTTCCCAGATGTTCGGCGACCATGTCGCGATTGGGGATGTTTTCCGGGACCTTGCGCAGCCCATCCATGTCATCGCTGAACGCCAGCAGGCGGGTGGGCCGGTCACAAATCTGGGCGAAGGCGCGGCGCACCCAGCTTGTGCGGGCGACCTCCGAAAAGGTGCCCACGTGGGGCAATCCACTGGGCCCGAAACCGGTCTGAAGAATCACCGGGTCATCTTTGGATTTGTGGCCCCGGCCCTCGGCCTGCTGAAGATGATCGAGAATGTTCCGGGCCTCGCGATAGGGCCAGGCAGTCAGGTCATCGGACATGGAGCCTCCGTGGGTGAACCGCAACAGAAACCGGGAGTATCCTCCCGGGCCGCGGAACCTTAGTCACGGCGACCCCGCGTTGCAACCCGCCCCAGCCCCAGTCACCAGGCGCCAGCCGCCCAGCACCAGCGCCAA
>SKMT01000702.1 GCA_007120915.1 Myxococcales bacterium
CCGTCTACCAGGCGGACACCGGCGTTCTCACCGAAGAGTCGCCCACCGAGGCGTACAACGCCTTCGAGCAATCCAAACTCGCCGGCGAACGGGTGGCGAACACCCTTCGCGACAGCCGGGACGACGCTCCGGCATTGACAGTACTGCGGCTGGGGCTGTTGTACGGACCTGGGTGCACCACCATGGGCGCCGGGATGGTCACACTTCCGGCAATTCTGCGGGGATTCTCTCGTTATCTGCCGGGGCTTTCCGGTGGCCCGAAAACGAACTGGTGTCACGTCCGCGACGCAGCGCGCGCAGTTGAAACCGTACTCGGCGAAAAGGATGCCTACGACGAGCTGTTCAACGTCGCCGATGAGACGGCGCTTAGCTTCGGGGAGGTGCTCACCTCCATTATCGCCGGTTATGAGATCGATCTGGGCCCGTCGGTGCGCATCCCCAGCCTCGCATTGTGGGCGCTGGTCAGCCCCGTGCTCGACAACGACTGGGCATTCGAGAAGGCCCGCTCGCTTCTGCAGCGCGCCTGGCGGGGTGTGCAACGAGACCACAACCTCGACAGCCCCCTGCGACCGCGGCTGGACCGGGACGCCCTGTTCTATGTCAGTGATGATGCGATTGTGGTCGCCGACAAACTGCGTTCGCTCGGCTGGAGCCCCCACTGGCCCGATTACCGAGAGGGCATTGTCGACACCATCCGTTGGTACCAACGCCAGGGATGGGCTCCCAACTACGAGTTGGAGGGGCTGGTCGACCGACCGGAGCCGTCTCCGAGCACCCAGTTCGATTACGACGAGTCGCTTCAGGGGCTGGTCCACGGCGACGGGGAAGACCGCGACCTCAACCTTCGCATCGACGTCTCCTGGCCCGCCATCCCCTGGCCGCCCTCCGGAGGCGAGGGACTTCTGCAGGGCGAGATCACCATCGACGGGCTCGCCGACGCCGTCCCCATCCGCGGGACCGTCGACGTAAGCTGGCTGCCCGTGCTGAAGCTCGACGTTCAGTTCGGGTTTCGCGACAACAACGATCGGGCCTGCCGGTTCCAGGGCATGCGCACCTTTCGGGCATCGTCCCCCTTTCAATCTCTGTGCGAACTGGAAGGAACGTTCATCGATCGCCACGGCGCCCCCATCGGTGACGCCCAGGCGCGCTGCATGGAGGGCCCCCTGGCGCTTCTGACCGCTGATGCGTCGAGCAACTCGTGACCATGAGCAGCGTTCTTCACTCCAGCTTTGACCTGCGCCCACCCCGGTTCGAACAGGTCGGTCAGCCCCAGTGGGCCAGTTGGCACTGGCAGCATCAAAACCGGCTTCGCACCATCGACGATTTTCGAGACGTGCTCGAGCTGACCGCGCAGCAACGACAGGCATTCGAGGCGAGCACCGACCGGTTTCGCGTCGCCCTCACCCCCCACTACGCCGCGCTGATGGATCCCGACGATCCGGGCTGCCCGATTCGGCTCCAGGCAATGCCAAACCCGGGAGAGTTGACCGACCATCCCTTCGAGCGCACCGATCCCCTGGCCGAAGAAGAGCACATGCCCGTGCCGGGACTGACCCACCGCTACCCGGACCGGGCTCTGCTGTACGTGTCGCACCACTGCCCCGTGTACTGCCGCCACTGCACCCGAAAGCGCAAAGTCTCCAATCCCACCACCGCCGCCTCAAAAGCTCAGATACAACGCAGCATCGACTACATCGCCGACACCCCGCAGATTCGCGACGTCATCATCAGCGGCGGCGACCCGCTCACCCTCTCCGACGAGCGCCTCGACGACATACTCGGTAAGTTGCGCCGCATCGAGCACCTCGACGTCATTCGACTGGGCACCCGAAATCCGGTGACTCTGCCCCAGCGAATCACCGCCGAACTGGCCGAGGTGCTAAAGCGGCACCGGCCGATCTACATCAACACCCACTTCAATCATCCCGCCGAGTTGTGCGAAGAGGCGGCGACGGCCCTTCGGCGGCTCGTCGACGCCGGGTGCGTGCTGGGCAATCAGATGGTGCTTCTGCGCGGGGTCAACGACGACGCCGACACGGTCATGAAGCTCAACCGCAGGCTTCTTCGCCACGGCTGCCGTCCCTACTACATCCTGCAATGCGACATGGCCCGGGGCATCACCCACTTTCGCACCCCGCTGAAGACGGGGCTGGAGATCATGGACCATCTACGCGGGCGCATCGGCGGGGTCGGCGTCCCCGACTTCGTTGTCGACCTGCCCGGCGGCGGCGGCAAAGTGGAGCTGCTCCCGGAGTACATCATCGACCGCCGGCCATCCGAACACGGCGACGTGGTGACGTTCCGCAATTTTCAGGGCGAACAGTTCGAGTTCGTCGACGTCGACGGGTCGTGACGTCGAGGGAGCGCGTCCTGCCAGGGCGCCAGGGGCGTGGGTCGCGGGAGCGCGTCCTGCCAGGGCGCCAGGGGCGTGGGTCGTGAGGTGGTGGGAGCGCGTCCTGCCAGGGCGCCAGGGGCGTGGGTCGTGAGGTCGGCTCACCCCCGCGCAGGGTGCCTTTACCCAGTACAGTTGACTGTGCTTTCGCTATCAACGGGGACGATCGGGTGCCGACATGCGACGCGACCGTGGCTCCTGAGCATTCTCGGGCGCGCTGTTCAGCGCCCGACACGAACAGCGATGGCGCCTTCGGCCCATCGGACGGCGGTGGCGAAACCCGGAATGGCCGATTTCTCACCCCAACCGATCAACCACCCGCCGCGCCACTCTCCGGCCCATGGTGTAAATCGGAATCTGCGGAGGCCCGCCAATCGACGACGGAAACAGCGAGCCGTCGGCAACGAACAACCCGTCCAGGTGATGATATCCGCCGTAGCTGTCGACCACCGACGACTCGGGGTCTTCGCCCATCCACATCGTCGACATCGGATGTACGGCGATCATCGGCGGGTTCAGCGGGCCCAGATCGCCCACGGAGAGGCTGGCGGCCTCGCTCATCGAGGAGACCAGCCGCGGCGGCGACAACGGCAGCATCACCTCCCGGGCGCCGGCGGCGAACAGAATCCGGGCCGCCTCGCGCATGCCGAGTGCCATCTGAGCGTAGTCGTCTTGCTGAAGCGAGTAGTGAATGTGCAACCGCTCACCCTCGCCGGGTCGGACCGCCCCGCTAGTCTCGTCGTGCAGCATGGTGATGATGGCGGCGACGTTGGGATACAGACGCATCATCGCCCCGTGGGCGGGGCCGAACCCGGGCATCAGCCCGGCGGACGTACCGGGATGGGTGAAACCGGTGACCATCCAGACTCGCTGGTCGGCGTCCTCGCCGTACTCCAGAAACTCGGTGCACTCCGCGGACTGAGGCACGCCGAGCCAGCCCTCGATCTCTTCGTCGAAAATGCCCATCACGAAGGCGCCGGGATGGATGTGCAGCCGCCGGCCCACCAACCCGTGAGGGTCGGGTAGCCCACTCTTGAGCGCCAGCGAAGCCGACCCCGTAGCACTTGCGGCAAGCACGACGGACTCAGCTCGGATCACCACTTCGCGGCGCGCTCGCCCCGTTTCGGCATCCAGCGCGACCCCGGCGACTCCGACGGCTCGTCCCTCTTCGTGCAGAATCTCGTCGATGCGCACCCGAACGAGGACCTGCGCCCCCTCATCGAGCGCCGGCAGTATCAGCGCCCGGGTGGCGTTTTCTTTCCCGTCGTTCGGACAGCCCAGTTCGCAGAACCCGGAGGCCCGGCAGAGCCTGCGGTTGTACGAAAGGCCCCCGCCCTGGTAGCCCAACTCTGCGATCCCGCGAAGTAGCATCTGGTTGTTGGCGTTGATGCGGTCGTCGGGGATGGGATGGACGTTGAGCATCTGTTCGACGGCCGCGAAGTCGTCCTGCAACTGGTCACCCAGCCCTTCGACACCGTTGTTTTCCCAGCGGTCCAGAATCGGCTGCGGCAGACGCTTGCACAGGTTGGTGTTGTGAACCGTCGATCCACCCACACCCTTGCCCTGCATGATGTTGATCGCCATGTCGGCGGTGGCCCGGGCGCCGCCCTCGGCGAACAGCCGCGGCATCATCTGTTCTTCGGCCAGCGTCATCTCCTCGGGGCCGTAATACCCGCCCATCTCCACGCCGATGACGTCGACGCCGGCTTCGGCGAGCTGATGCAGTGCCATTCCACCGCCTGCGCCCAGCCCGACGACGACGACCTCGGTGTCGTACTCCACGGGCTCGTCGCCTGCGGGAACCTGCTCCATCCCGTCGGGAAGTTGCTGTGGCTCGTCGTCAGCCATCGGCGGGCTCCTCTCGCTGTTTCCAGTGGTTCTTCTGCGGGCTGGGCACCCCGGGGTTGTCGTGGATGGAGTAGCCGATGGCCGGCCAGGTCTCGGGGCGTGACCAGTAGCCCATCATCACCACCGACTTGATCGCCCGGAAGCCGGTGCGTTTGGGCACCAGCGAGGCGGTCTCCCACCCTTTGAGCACCTGGTCCTGCTGCTTCCCATCCAGTTGAGTAAACCGGCCGGCAACGGGCCCGAACACGTAGGGTGACACCTCCAGAAGTACCATCAGCGACTGAAACTCAAGCTGCGTCTGCGGAGGCATCCCGTCCATGAAGGTCTTCGTCGCCTCCAGACTGCCGCAGTCCTCGGGGTCGGGCATCGCTTCGTCGTCGTAGCGGCAAATCCGGCGTGTTGCCGCCATCAGAATCTCTTCGATCCACTCCGGCATCTCGTCGGCATCCGGCGGCGGGTTGCCCAGAACGTTCGAGACCAGCCTGGCGGAGCGCACAAGCCCGCCCATCTGGATTTTTCGCAATACCTCGTCGGGAGTTCCGGCGAAGCGTTGGAGGAGGTTCGAGAGCATTTGAAAGTCCTCTGGTTTGCGGCGGGCCCCTCCGCCTTCGCTTACGCTCCGGCACCTCCCCGGCGAATCCGGGGAGGGAAGCCGTGCTACTATTTACCGATTCGGGTTCGCGTCGAAAACCAAACCACGGAAAAACATGCACGGCTTCCCTCTCCACGAGGCACGAGTGGGGAGGTGCCGAACGGATGTGAGGCGGAGGGGCACTTCGCAGATCTCACCACTCTACAATGTCCAGTTCGACCGGCGCCACACCGTCATTAACCATCCCAACCTCAGCGGCCGCCGCATACGACAGATCGATGACCCGCCCATCGGTAAACGGCCCGCGGTCGTTGATCCTGACTACCACCGAACGCCCGTTGTCCGCCCGGGTCACCCGCACCCGGGTGCCAAAGGGCAACGTGCGGTGCGCGGCGGTGTGTTCGTGCATGTTGTAAGTCTCGCCGCTGGCGGTCTGGTTGCCGTGAAATTGCTCGCCGTACCAGCTCGCCTTGCCCTCGACCTCATGAGACTGCCCGTCCGGGCTGGTCGTCGTCGGCGCCGATGCGCATCCAATCAGTAATGCCGCTACGAATGCGACGACGAACATAGAACGGCACACCCCTTTGCCAACCAGATGATTTGCTTTCCTGTTTGTTACAGGATCCATGCTGCCTCCTCCGGGTTACTGGGATTCTGCCTACCAGGCCGCGCCCTCAAGATCAGCCTCGGACCGTCAGTGCAATGCGAACGGCTCTCCACGACCCGTCCACCCGTTCGAAATGCAAACCGCCCCCTTCACCTGCGGGAACGAGCACGCCGTAGCCGCGTCGGTGGTTCAGGCACACGGGCTCAGAATCATCGGCAGGCCTTAGATTTGCGAGTGTCTCCCGTTGCAGAAATTCTTCCGGGGAGTCGAAGGACCGTTCCGGCTCCGGGTACACTCCCCCGACACCGGCGGCTGAATCGACGAAAGGAAACTCGAAATAATCCACCGCTTCCTCCGGATCGTCGGTCTTCATCGCCTCCATGAACTCATCGTACCACGGGTCGAACCCATCGTCGTCGCCACAGATCCGCTCCGGATCGTTGGTCCGAAGCACCACCCGCACAAGCGCGACATCCGGAATCCCGACATCGCCGGGACCGATATAGTCGAGTTCGAGCGTGCGTTCGTCTCCTTTCCAGACGACATTGGTCCGCCCCGAAGAGGCCTCCGGTGATGGTTGGCCCACCGCCTCGGCGATGTTTGTAGCGATGGTTGTGAAGGTATTGAGACGCCTCTCGGGATATTCGCGTCCCTCTTCGACCAGGTCCCTGCTGATTCCCCCCATCGGTGGGTGGACCCAACCGGTCTTGCCCACAATCTGCTCGACCTTGCCGTCGAGGTCGACGACGGGATACAGCGTCAACTCGTCACCGACCAGATCCACTTCGCGCGGCTCGCCTTCCAACTCCTCGATCTGCGATTCATTCATCGACCCGCCGAGGCTGACCGGGCCGAGTTGATCGGGAACGTCGAGCGTTTCGTCGGGCTCGGGGATGTCGCCGGGATCGGAGGGGCGCCGGAAGGCGCCGGTGGTCTCCAACAGATCGTCGAGCGCCTCGTCGACCAGCATCGATTCAATGGCGTCTTCCCGTTGTTCGAACGGCCCCGGAAACGACCACTTTCCATCGTCGGGGATTCCGCCGTAACCACGCCACAGCAATAGCCGTCGGTCTCTCAGATCGGTCTCCGACAGCCGGGCCCCTACGTCGAGCAGCGTCTGGACATTGTGGTGGTCCAACTCCGACAGCTTGCCGTCGTCTAGCCCGCCCCCCTGGTACCAATCCTGTTCGTCGAAATACTCGGCGATCCAGTCGGTAGAAAACTCCTGGCCCGCCCGTGCGAATATGGTGTTTCGCATCAGGCTTAGTTCTCGAAGCGACAGGTTCTCGATCTCATCGGCGGTGAGTTCTTCGGTGGGATAGTACTCAGGAAGAGCGACAAACCGATCCCACTGTGAGTCGTCGAGATGCTCGATGACGTCGCCCGGATCGGCGTCGGTGACTCCCTCATCGGTGACCTTCCAGACGTCCAACTC
>SKMT01000521.1 GCA_007120915.1 Myxococcales bacterium
TGATCGCCAGCGCAAACTCTGAATCGGCCCGGCGCCGGGCGCCGGCGGCCATCTGGGTGACCACCTGTTGGCTGACGGCGCCGTGGTCGACCAGAGCCTGTTCGTCGACGCCGACGAGCCGGACCTTGGCGTCGTTGGAGTACGTCAGATACCCCTCTTCGAAGTACGCCGAGCTGCCGGAGACTTCGGTCAGCTTCGCGGCGAGCATGCCGGCGGTGCATGACTCGGCGACGGTGACGGTATGCCCGCCTTCGGTGAGCCGTCGGGCGAGCCGGTCCATCAGCGACTCGTCGTCTTCGGCGACGAGCCACCGACCGATCTTTTCTGTGAGCGCTCGCTCCAACTGACTGCCGGCTTTTTCACCGCCGCGAATGCTGACTTCGATGATCGGAAACGACGCCCGAAAGCCGACCTTCACTCCCTGTGAGCGCGCTTTGTCAGCGATGTCGGCGATCATCGTCTCCAGATCGCTTTCGCCGCGCCCGAAAAATTTCAGCAACTTCTTGAACGGCGGCTGAGACGCCTCGTCGCCTGGTGGGACGTAGCGTTTCACGAACCAGCGAAACTCCGTGGGCACTCCCGGAAAGAAGTACGCCTTCGTGTCGTCGCGTCGGACGCGAAATCCGTCGGCAGTGCCGACTTCGGTGGTCAAAATGTCGGCGCCGTCGGGAAACTGGCACTGCAGCCGGTTGTTCTCAGTAAACGTGGCCCCGAAGCGCTCAAACCGGTCTTTGAGCCGCTGCAGGCTCTCGTTGTCTTCAACCAGTTCGGCATCGGCGAATTTGGACGCCGCCTGTCGGGTGCGGTCGTCCTCGGTGGGGCCGAGCCCGCCGCTGACGACGATCACGTCGTTGGCACACAGATCTTGCAGCGCCGCACAGATGGCGTCAGTGTCATCGCCGACCATACGCACTTCGCGAACATCCACGGCGTGATCGCTGGCCCATTGGATGAAAAAACGGGCATTTGCGTCGACGACGCGCCCGTCGAGAAGTTCGTCGCCGATGCAGAGAATGGCGGCAGTGGTCATGGGCTGATTCTCCGGTATGCTATGGGTGGAACAGGGACGTGTCGTCAGGTCGGTCTTCCACAGTTGGTGTTGAACATCATGGCTGAGCAATTCGGACCATATCAGTTGCACGAGAAAATCGCCCAGGGGGGCATGGCCGAAGTCTTCGTGGCCACCGGCGGCGGCAATCGAGAGCGTCCACTTGCGATCAAGCGGATGTTTTCCCATCTGTCCGAAGACGAAGATGTCATCAACATGTTCATCGACGAGGCCCGCATCGCCTCGCGGCTGGAGCATCCCCATATCGTCGATGTCTACGATCTGGGGGTGGTCGACAACACCTTCTACATCGCCATGGAGCATGTGCCGGGGTTGGACTTGCGCCGCGCCTGTGAACTGGGGGTGAAATACAATCGATTCTTCTCGCGGCCGATGGC
The DNA here is from genome assembly GCA_007120915.1 of Myxococcales bacterium. Taxonomy (GTDB): domain Bacteria; phylum Myxococcota_A; class Bradymonadia; order Bradymonadales; family Bradymonadaceae; genus SLJM01. The sequence continues at coordinate 1,447 of SKMT01000521.1, forward strand.
GGTGTACATCATCGCCGCGGTGGCCGGAGGGCTGGACTACGCGCACTCGAAGACCGATGACAGCGGCCGGCCCATGAACATCGTGCATCGCGATGTCTCACCGCAGAATGTACTGCTTGGGGACGACGGGTCCATCAAGTTGTGTGATTTCGGCATCGCCAAGGCCGAAAGCCGCCTTGCCCAGACCCGCGTCGGAGAGGTGAAGGGCAAGCTGGCGTACATGAGCCCCGAGCAGTGCGGCATCGGCGATGTGGATCGGCGAAGCGACATTTTTACGCTGGGCATTGTGCTGTATGAGCTGACGACGAAGACCCGGCTGTTTCGCTGCGACGACCGCCACGAGTTGCTCAACAAGTTGACCAGAGGTGACTTTCCCCGGCCCTCCCAGGCTTGTGCAGGCTACCCGGCGCGCCTGGAGCAGATCGTGATGAAGGCGCTGTCGATAGAGCCACAACAGCGTTACCAGTCTGCCCGAGATATGCGCCGGGATTTGCTCGACTGGCTGTCAGGACAGTCGGCGCAACCGGAGTCGAGCCAGCTTGCCGAACTGATCAACGAGTTGATGGAACTGGGCGGGGTCACACCGGCTACGGTGCCCGGGCATGCGCTCCAACAACCACAGCAAGAGTCGGTGACTGTATCGACCTCCCAGATGGATATGTCAGACAGCCAGCGTCAGGATGTCGATAGCACCGAGGAAAAAACGAAGGTCGACAAACCGCCGCAGTCCACCGAGCCTACCGTCGAGACTCGTCTGCCATCACAGCAGGTTCAGGACAATCAGCGCGACGACTCGGAGTTCGAGGAGGTAACCCGGGTCGATGGCGTATCAGAGGGTACAAAGCCGACCGCAGATCATCGCGTGCCCGCCGCGCTGCGCGATACAGATTCCGATGATCCGCCCGAGCCCTTTGAATCCGGTGCGGCGACGGTGGTCGAAGAGCCGCTGGATGAGACGACGACCAATCCGTTGGCCGGCAACCTCGACAGCGCCGAGGCGGACGAGTCGCTCGATCAGGCCCCACCGCTCGATCAGGACACTCCGTTTCGTCAGACCGACGAGTTCAATGAACCCTTCGCCCGCCCCGACACGTCGAGCCCACCCCAGCACCACAACAAGCGCGAGGGGTCCAGACAGCCGTCGCGCCCCGCTGCGCCACCGGAGGTTCAGCAGCCCGAACCGACCCCGCAACCAACTCCGACGGGACCACCTGCTGACCCCTCCGGTGCGACTCCCTTCAATGAAGAAGCATTGCTCGATGATGTTCCGGATCTGAACCGAGGGGGCCGAGAGTTGACGGGGTTAAACGAGGTGCGCGATGGCGGCGGCTTGCCATCCCAGGCCGACCGCTCGACCCCTCAGGCCGACAGCCCGGCACCGTGGGAGCAGATCGACCTGGATTGGCTGCGTGAACTACCCCGTTCGGTGGTCATCGGCGTGACCGCAGCAGCAACTGCTTTGGTGCTCGGTGGGCTGGTGATGTGGGTGTCCCAAAACGAGGAAGAACCGGAGCAACAACAGGATGATCGCACCCCGGTGGTCGAGGCTCAGGAGGTTAGCCACGAACGTGTCGCCCTCCAGTTGGAGACCGAACCGGCCGGGGCGGCGGTGGTCGTCAACGGGGTGGCCACCGGGGAACGCACGCCCACAGAAGTGTCGCTGATCGACGGCGAGCAAAACGACGTCTGGCTTGCCCGTACCGGCTACCACCCGGTTCGACTCGGCGTGAGCGCCGACGGAGAGTCGATGGACTACCAGGTGGAACTGCAACGGGCTGTCGTCGATGAGACGGCAGCGCTGAGTATCGGCAGCGAACCCGCCGGCGCCGACGTATTCATCGATGGCGAAGAGGCGGGGACCACACCGGTTCGTGTCGAAAATCTTCCGGTAGGCGTCGAGACGCACGTACAGCTAGAAAAAGAGGGATATGCCCGCCACGTTGCGTTCGTCGCGATCGACGAAGACACCGAGCTGGCGACATCGCTGGTTTCGGAGGACGCCGGGCGGGTGCCCGCCAGGTATTCTTTTGAACCCGAAGGGGCCACCGTGCTTGTCAGTGGTACTCAGGTGGGAACCACGCCTCTGGAGGTTGAGCACCGGCGCGGTGACTGGGTGGAGCTGCTGATCCGCGCCGACGACCGGGAGACCGAACAGCGGTCGCTTCGACTCGACGACATCGGCAGCTTCCAGTTGATCGGCGAGCTTTCCGAAGAGGAGGAGTCCGTCGGACGGGTCAGCATCGACGCCGACGAGCCGGCAACGGCGTTCGTCGAAGACCGAGCCGTCGGCACCATCCCCACCGACGAGCTGGAACTGCCGGTGGGCGAACCGACACTGATGGTGGAGACGATGGACGGCGAACTTCTTGAGGCGGCCATCGACGTCGATGCCGACGACCTGCTTGAGTACAAGATGCAGCTTGATGACGGGCTCGAACTCGTCGACGTGGACTGATTTCTTCGTGCGTCCCCTCGATGATCGGATCGGAGAAACGGGACCGGGCCGAAATTTTTCAAAATTTCTCTTCTTCGCTGATTCTCAGCAATAGCAAGGCGATCTCCTGATCGTCGCCGGTGTGTCCCGAAGAAAAACGAGGCCGATACGAAAAATCGGCCCTCAAAATGTCGACAACAAGAACAGGGGGGAGGCCTGTGTCTGTCTGAAACTGTCGTAGATGTGTAACTCGACGAGTCACCAACGACCGATTCTGACACGCGGTCGTTTCTCAACACCCAGGAGGTGAATATGACCGATCCGGTAAGCGCAGATATGGCGGGCAAAGCTGTCGAGCAGATGGCCGATCAGGCCCAGGGCGTCGAGGAGGTCGACGGCGCGGAGCCGACCTCGGATTTCTCGGAGATGATGGATCAGCAGGGCAACCCCGAGGTCGACGCCGCAGATCCCGCCGCCGATCCGATGCAGGTCGACGGGGCCGAACAGGTCGACCAGATCGAGGAGGTCAATGAGATCCCCACCGACGACTTCGTGCAGCAACTGCTGCATGAGGAGGACAACATCCACGAGATGATGGAGCAGTGTATGAGCGGCGAGGGGCTCGACCAGCAGGAGATGTTGGAGATGCAGGCGGTCATCTACGCCTACTCTCAGCGCGTCGATCTGACCACGAAGGTCGTCGAAGCATCCACCGGTGGCATCGAGCAGGTGATGAACACGCAGGTGTAGGGCGCCTTCGGCGCAGGTGTTGGGTGGTGGGTGTTGGGTGTTCGGTGGTGGGTGTTGGGTGGTGGGTGTTCGGTGATGGGAGTGAGGTGGTTGGTGATGGGTCGAGAGATCAAATGGGTGTTTATTGCGAGGTGAAAATGCAACGAAATTCGTCGGAGAGAGAGACAATTTTAGCAGTTCGGTGGGGCCCTGTTCTGGTGGTGGCCGCGGCGTTGTCGGTCCTGCTGGCAGGCTGCACAGATCCGTTGCAGCACGGGCTCGACGAGGCGGAGGCCAACGCGATGGTGGTGTCGTTGAACCAGCAGGGCGTGGAGGCGAGCAAGGTTCGCGACCCGGCCGACGACGAGCAATGGGCCGTGCAGGTACCCAACGACCAGCGTGTGGAGGCCTGGTCCATTCTGCAGCGCGAGGGGTTTCCGCGCCCTGAGGTCGGCGGGTTTGACGACTTCTATCCCGGCGGAGGCTTGATCCCGACGGCGAAGGAGGAACGGGTGGTGCTGCAGTACGCCACCGCCCAGGAGTTGCAGGCCAGCCTGTTGCGGGTGGAGGGGATCGTCGATGCTCATGTGCACCTGGTGCTGCCCGAAGAGCCGCGGGTCCAACTGTCGCAAGACGAGCAGTCGCGACCCCGCGCCAGCGTGTTGTTGCAGTGGCAGCAGTCCGAGGAGCAGCCCCCGCTCGACGAAGAGGCGGTGCGTCAGTTGGTCAGCGGAGCGGTGGAGGATTTGCGCCCCGAGGACGTACACGTGGTGATGACGCCGGTGGCCGCTGTCGGCACGGACGATGAAATTCAGGCCCCGGAACTTGCCCGGGTCGGCCCGATAGCCGTCGCGCCCGAAAGCAAGGGGCTTTTGCGAGGGGTAGTGCTGATGATGGGCGTGATCATCATCGGGCTGGCAGGCGGGCTGGTCTACGTGTTGCTGACCGGACGCTCTGAGGACAAGGGGGCGTGATGAGTGCGGAGTTGGTCGACAATCTAACCTCTGCGGAAGCGGGGTTTGCCTATGCGGCTGCCGTCATCGGCGAATCAAAACCGAACACCTGGCAGGTCGACGGGGATGTCGCTCCACCGCTGAGCAGGCTGTTCGAAGAGGGTGGCGACTTCGGCGACGAGCTGGTCCAGCGCCTTCAGCAAGGGAGGCTTAAAAAGTGGAAGAAGCGGCGCCGCCCCGCCAAGCCGAAGGCTTTCGTTCGCGTAGTGCGCCAGGCGATCTGCTGGGTGGAAGGAGACGATGACACCCCGGCGATTCGCCGCCGAATGTGCCGTCAACTGGTGCGCAGAGCGTTGCTCGACTACGGCAGTGATCTGTCAGTGCTCAGCGACGAGATGTTCGACATTCGCCATCTGTTTTGTGGCACCGGGCGTCAACTGGTGGGCCTGGAGATGGTGGTGGTGGGGGCGGTGCTGCTCGCCTGCATCGACGAAGTGAAGGTGCGCCGCCGGCTGGCAACAATTTTGCGCCAGTTGCCAACGACGGTGCGCCGTCAGGTCGAAGAGGGGCTCGACGCGCTCGGCGACGTGGAACCCGAAGTGGGCCGACGTATCTACGAGGTGTACAGCCAGCTTGCCGATGAGGGATGGCGAACCGACGAGAAGCTCGCTCTTCTGGGGCTGTACTTCACCATCAGCGCATCCATCTTCCGCCACAACGGAGAGCTACACCGGCTGTACCGGCTCTTGCCGGAGACGATGCACGAGCATTGTCTGCGTTATCGCCGCGCCTGCCTCCAGAGTGCAAAACCGAGGCTCTCCGCACAGGTGGGCGAAGTGCTGCGGCCCGTGTTCGTCGCCATCGCTCAAACCGGCGATGACACCGAGGAGAACACCGGCGACGACACCACAGAAGACAAGCCCGACAACGACACGAATCCGCAGGAGGAAACCGATGGGTGATCCCATACCGACGGTGGTGCGACGAGACTCGTCGATCAGCGAGGCGGCCAAACCGCTGCTCGAGAGCGCTCAAGTGTTGAAAGCCCGGGTCGTCGAGGACTTGCAAGACGCCCACGACCAGATCGAACAGTTGCACCGGGAGGCAGAACAACTTGTCGAAGAGGCCGAACAACAGGCCGACCAGATTCGCGAACAGGCCCGCGAAGAGGGGCGAAAAGAGGCGATGCAGGAGTGCATGGAAAACCTGGCGATGGCCCGCGATGAGTACACGAAGCTCAAACAGCGCGCCGAGCAGGACATGGTCACCTTGGCCTTTCGGATCGCCCGGCGCATCATCGGCCATGCCA
>SKMT01000339.1 GCA_007120915.1 Myxococcales bacterium
AGGACATCCCCCTGATCTTTCTGACCCGCGACCGGTCAGTCGAACAGAAGATGCGCTCCTTCGAGCTCGGCGCCGACGACTACCTGACCAAACCGATCTACATCAAAGAGGTGACCACCCGCGCCCAGCTTCTGATCCAGCGCCGCGACCAGCAACAGCTCCGAGACTCGGATGTAGAGCAATTCGAGGGCAACCTCGATGAGATCACGATGATCGACCTGTTGCAGACCATAGAAGAAGAGCTGCGCACCGGTTCGATCCGAGTGTTTCGACGCGGCAAGCAGGCGGCGGTGTACTTCCACCAGGGCAACGTGGTCGACGCGGTCTGTGGTAAGCTGCAAGGCGAAGACGCGGTCTATCGGATCATGCGCTGGCCTCAGGGGCAGTTCGTGGTGCGCTATCACGACGAAGTGCGCCGCGCCGACCACATCGAAAAAGACGCCTCCACCCTTCTGATGGAGGGGATGCGCAGGCTCGACCAGTGGAACGAATTGATCGGTGGACTCCCGGAGCTGGACCGGGTCTTCGAAGCAGATTACCGCAGCCTGCCAAACCTGGTGGATTCACTTCCCACCGAGGTGGAGCGGATTTTGCGGCTCTTCGACGGCTACCGCACTCTCGAACAGGTCGTCGACGACAGCCCCCTCGATGACACCACCACCCTCCAGATCATCGACCGGCTGCTTCGCGACGAACTGCTGGTCGACGTCGCCGACTCCGGCCCGTCCACTGCTCCCAGAATGGATGCGACCGGTGTCGACTCCAACCTCGATGACTGGCTCGAAACCCCCGAAAAGTCAGAACCGGCCTCTCCATTTGCTACCGTGGACGAACAGAGCGAAGAACAACACGGCGACGACGACGATCCCGACGACAACACCGACCGAATCAGCCGGCCCCCGGTCGGTGAATTCGAACAGGACGAACAGACACGCAACGATACCGACGAGCTCAACCGTCCCCCCTCCGACGATGAATCGAGCCGGGAGCACGACCCCGACGACGCTCCCACCCCCGAACGCCACGGTGAGCCAGGATCCGGTGGTGGCCACTGGCAGTTTCACTGGGGCGGCGACCGCGCCGAACGACCCCAGTCCGTCGATGAGCCCCCTCCCGGCACCGACGGCGACATCTCTGACAGCCCCTCCGAACAATCCGACCACCAGGAGGCTCCCGACGGCCTCGATGACCTGGAACAACAGGAGCTGTTGCGCCGCCAGGAAGAGGCACGCAGGCTCGCCGAACAGCGAAGCGATTCCGAATCCCCGGAACCGGTCACCGCAGACACCGGCGCCGACGTCGACGACGGACGCCAGCGACGCATCACTCCCGTCTCCGCCCCGGCCGTCAGCTCTCAGGCCGATCTCCAGACCTCCGAACAGCACAGCGATGCCATCACCGATCAACCCGGCGTACCCGAAGAAGCATCCCCCCGGGAAGACGACGGGTCCCCAGACACTCCCACCGGAGTCAAATCAGCGCCTATCGACGCCCACGACGAGCCCGACGAACATCCTCCCTTCGATGAAGACGTCACCGAGACCACGGACGAACATGTCCCCCCGGAACTGCTCGTCGATCCGGAACCGATGATCGAACGCCATGCCGAAAACGGCAAAATCGTCTCGTCGCGCTACGATCTATCGGACAGCCCCGCTCCCCCGCCGGCTCCGGAACTGCTGAACCATGACGCCCCTGTAGCACTGCAAGACCCTGATGCCGGCAACTCCCAGGCTGCCGAGGAACTCAAAGAAATACTGGGACTCGAAGACGAGGATCTCGACTTCGAAGAAGACGACGAACCAGACGCAGACCACCAGTTGTCCGACGAGTCGGCACACGACCGCAGCGCCGATACATCGGGACCCGAGCCCGAACCTGACCCCTCCCCCGAGCAGTCCGACCGGCCCGACGACGATGCCAACGACGTCGACACGCCGGTGGAACCGACGAAAGAATCCGAACCTGACGATCAGCACGAACCGGCACAAGCAAGCGACAAAGCCGAACAACGCTTCGCAGCCGATGACGACAATGTTCAAACCGACGATAGACCTTCCGAAACACAGCAGCGCAGAACCGAGCCGACGGACAAAGAACCGACGCAGCAAGACTCCGAGCCCGACGAACAAACCGACGATGCCTCGTTTGAACACGACGCCGAATCAGCCGATGACGCCCCCGAAGACGATTCGGAGGCCCTGGTCGACTCCAGCTCCGAAGGATCATTTTTCGAAGAAGGCGACAGCCTCCACGAATTCGACGACGACTTCGAAGAGCAGTTCCAGTCCGAAAGCTCCTGGTGGCGCCCTGTTCTGGTGGCAACACTGGTGTTCGCTGTGGGAGCGATTGTCATCGGTGGGCTGGTCATCGTCGGCGACGACGAACCCGAAGAACCAGAAGAGGAAGTCGCCGAGGCCACAGAGCCACAACAAGATGATGTTATCGCCGTGGGCGAACAGCAGGACGAACCGGAACAGCAACAGGAAGAAGAAGACCAGCCCGACGACCAACTCGACGAGGCCAGAGACGAAGCAGAATCACTGGCACGCCAGGGAAGCTGGGACATCGAGTTCGCCGCCGAAGGTCTCGCCGAAAACATCGTCGAACTCGAAGAAGAACAAGAAGCCGAAGAGCAGGAAGACCCCGAAGAACCTGTCGAAGAACAACCGGACGAAGAAGTCGCCGAAGCACCGGTGGAACAACCGGAACCGGAAGGCCCGGACATCAGCGATGACCTCGACGAGCTGAGAACTCTGGTCGCCCAGGAGTCCCCGGAAGGGTTGGGGCTGGCCCGCGACCTGTCAGAGCACGCCGGCGACGAACCGGAAATCGCCCTCCTTCACGGTCAGGCCGCCTACAACGACGGCGAAGACGCCGAAGCCCTCGAACAACTCCAGCGCGCCGAGCGACTCGGCTACATCACCGCCGAGTTGTACCTCCAGAAGGGCAACGTCCACTTCGCACTGCAACAGCCTGACCAGGCACAGGAAGCGTTCGAACAGTTTCTCGACATCGCCCCTGATCACCCCCGGGCCGGCGAAATCGAGAGCATTCTTGAGGGGATGTAACAGCCTCCCAGCCTCGTCGAATCTCCGGGGATGAATCCTGAATCCGTTGGCCACGCCAACGGAAACTTCCCCGGTACTTCACTCCTCATCCGGCGGAGGAGTGACAACGCGGATTTTGACTTCGTTGAATTCGATCTCGCCCCTCTCCCTCAAGATGTCTCCCCTGTATGTCTCCGCATTGGTCTCGAAGGTAACGACGGTTTCATAGTGCTTATCATCACCCGGATGCTCACCGATGACGGTGAACCACAGGGTCTCTGATCCGACGGTCACTTCGTCTTCTTCAACCCAATGCTCCGGCTCCATGACATTGTCAGCGTCGGGCTCAAGTTCAACGTTGCGCACCTTAACCGGAGCACTCGGCGCCTCTAGCTCGACAGATCCCTGTCCCTCCAACTCGCCCGGAAGCATTTTTACTTCGATTTCTTCGGGCCCCCTCAAATCCATGAACAGGTGAGGTCCGGTTGAACTATCTTCCGTCTCAATGCAGCTTGTGAGAACGATGATGCAAATCGTTCCCACCGCTCCGGCTACCAGCCAACGCACGGACTGTCGTGCATGCATCATCTCGGAACCCTTCGCAAAAAAGGGATGTGAGTCATCCGCGGGAGCGAATCCAGCATCGGATTGTGCAGTGTAGCCGATAGGGTCGAACACCTCCAACCAGTCACCAGCCGGCGGGTGTGATCATCGGTAGTCGGACGTGTACCTCAAACGATCGGGAACGCCCTCCCTTGCCCATGTCCATGCCCTGGCCCCAGCCCGTAGGACGGGGTACGCTACTCTGACCACTCAATTACCCGGGATTCGAGCAGGGACGAGGGCCGGGGCCGACCACGACCGAACACACACGTTGTGAACTGCTGGCCCGACGGTTACCATCGCGAATCGAATGACCCGGTCGCCCAGATCCTGGCGCCCAGCACCAAGAACCCAGCGCCCCGCACCAAGAACCCAGCGCCCAGAGCCCAGCGCCCAGAACAGAGAGCCAACCAATGCTGACCATGACCATCGAATCGAGCTGCGATGAAACGTCGGTGGCCGTGGTGCGCGACGGGCGGGAAGTGCTGGCCAATGCCGTCGCCAGCCAGATTCCGATCCACCAGCGCTACGGCGGGGTGGTCCCGGAGTTGGCAAGCCGCAACCACATCCGAAACATCCACGCCGTCGTCGATGATGCGCTCGCCGAGGCCGATGTCGATCTGGAAGATATCGACGGCTACGGCGTGACCGTCGGCCCCGGGCTAGTGGGAAGTCTTCTGGTCGGAATCGAGACCGCAAAGGGGTTCGCCTACGCCTTCGACAAACCCTGCGTGGGGCTCAATCACCTGGAGGCCCACCTGACCACGGTGCTTCTGGAGCTGGAGGACGTGCCAACCCCCGAATTCCCCTACGTCGGCCTGGTCGTCAGCGGCGGACACACCGATCTCTACGTCGTGGAGGGACTCGGCGAATACACGCTTCTTGGCCGCACCCGCGACGACGCCGCCGGCGAAGCCTTCGACAAGGTCGCCAAAATGCTGGGGCTTCCCTACCCGGGAGGCGTCGCCATCGACCGGCTGGCGCGGGGCGGAGACCCGGCTCGGCATGCATTTCCCCGCCCCATGCTGAACCGAGACAATCTCGACTTTTCGTTCTCCGGGCTGAAAACGGCGGTGCTTCGCCATGTGGAACAACAGGGCGTGCCCGAAGAACAACCGCTCGCCGATCTGTGCGCCTCGTTTCAGGAGGCCGTCGTCGACGTGCTCATCGAAAAGTCGCTTCGAGCCTGCCGACAACAGGGAATCGACCGGCTGGTGCTCTCCGGCGGCGTCGCCTGCAACCACCGGCTGCGCCACCGCGCCCGCGTCGAGTGCGACCAGCAGGATCTGACGCTCTTTGTCGCCCCACCACGGTTGTGTACCGACAACGCAGCAATGTTCGGCCCCATCGCCGAAGAATATCTCAAGCGAAAAGACGCCGATCACTTCGACGCACACGCGCTTCGCGCCAGGGCGACCATGTCCATCGGCGACGACAGCCTGCGCCAGACCAGCTCTTCTCACCGCTGACCGGAGTTTGACGATGAGCGATCCCGACACATTTCCGTCCCCCGCACTCCGAGCACTGTATCGTCACCCCGATGTGCATGCTGTAGTGCGGCTGACGCCCGAGGGAACATTGCGCGAGCACATCGGCGAAGCAGAATCACTCAAACCCGACGAATTGGCTGCCAAGATTCGACGGACAGACTCTCAGGAACCGACCGAATCGCTGTATATCCGACTGATCGAAGATGATTTTCTGATCGTCGTCTTCAGCGAAGACTGTGACTTCGAGCCTCTCAAACAGGACATCGACCAGACGATCCTGCAGGTGAGTTAAATAACAGGTGGTTGGTGGTTGGTGGTTGGTGGTCGGTGGTCGGTGTTAGGTGGTCGGTGGTTGGCGTTAGGTGGAACTGAGTTCAGCGAACGGGGACCCTGCATTTCAATCCCGGGGAACGAGCAGGGTGTTGCAACTGAGATGGCGAACCACGCCATCGGCGACACTTCCGAGCATCTTTCGGTCCGCCCCAGCACCGCGACCCGTGCCCACAGCCAACAGATCGGCCGAGCGCTTTACGGCGTGCTCGACCAACTGATGCACCGGTGAGCCAGACAACACTCGCGACTGCACTTCAAGCCCCTCCAACTCGTCGTGATGGCGTGTCATAAACTTTTCCATCCGCCGATGGGTCTCACGCTCAGCAGTCTCCACCTCCTCGGCGGTGGGACCGTAGCCGGCGATGCCACCGGGCAATCCCGGTGGTTTCGGGGGATTGAACACATGCACCACCTCAAGCTGTGCATCAAATCGCCGTGCCAGCGCCGCGGTCTGCTGCAACGCCCGGCTGCCGGAGTCCTCTAAGTCGACACCGACCATAAACCGACTGACCTGGCCGAAGCCTGCGAACTCTCGATGGGCCAACAACAGATTACACGGGGGATTTTGAGCAACCCGGTGGGCCGTCGACCCCAGAAACATCTGAGCAAACCGCCCCTTTCCGACCTGACCGAGTATCAGCAAGTCGGCGTTCTGTTCGTCGGCATAGCGGCCGATCATCTCGTCGGCCCTGCCCTGACGCAGCACCACTTCGTAGGGCACAGTCCGATTCAGGTTGTCATCGATCCACCGTTGGATCGACTTTCGAACCGCCTGCTTGTCCACCGAATCCTCATTAAAAATTCGCTCGCCGAGCCGTCGTGGCTCAATGACGTGGAGCAAGTCTACATGCGCCTGCTCTCCGCCATCCTGGAATTTGTCGGTAAAAGCGAACGCCAGGTTCGCTGCGGCCAACGCTTCGATAGAAAGATCAGTGGCAATTACGATGTGCATATCTGCTCCGCAGCTTGAAGTCGAAATCAACGGCATCGTCGACGACGGTAATCACGAACCAATTCGAGTCACACTTACCAGTTCCATCACTGCGCACAATTCGGTGCCAATCCAGTGTAGATGCGCCGTATCCGTCGACGGCAACGAGCCCGACTGCTCAAAATAGCTGTCAGCAGGGCGAAACAGCGACAATCGGCGATCACGAATGACGATGAGAAATTCGGCGGGCCAATCTGATGGTTCGTCGGCGTGTTGGACCAACAGTTCATCAAATTGCCGGATGTATTCGACCAACTGAGATGTCATCCGGCGCTTTGCTTGCTGCGAGTCTGTTGCGACCACGTCGATGTGCTTCGGAAACGACGCGTCCTCCAGGTTGACAGGCTGCAACGAATCGTCATCGGGCCCCAGACCATCACATCCGCGAC
>SKMT01000197.1 GCA_007120915.1 Myxococcales bacterium
GGTTCAGACGCTCAAAATCGACCGCTCCTTCGTCTCCGAACTCACCGTCGACTCCGACGATGCCAGCATCGTCGACACCATCCTCACGCTCTCCGACAACTTCGAGATGACTCCCCTCGCCGAGGGAATCGAAACCCGCGAGCAGTGGCAACTGCTCCACCAGATGGGCTGCCGCTTCGGCCAGGGCTACTTCTTCAGCCGCCCCATCCCTGCCGATCAGTTCCACCAGTTGGTCACCTCCCCTCCCTCCTGGGAAAAACGTACCGCCACCGTGGGCTGATCCCCCGCGCCGGCCGCCGTCGGTTTTGTCCCACCAAGTCAGGATCATCGCTTCCTGCCAGCCCCATCCTCCCGTGCTTGACCCAATATGCGCGCCCGCTATACTGTCGTCGAATATGGAATAAATCTCGGGCCGATTCTATTCGGCGCTGAGTACATTCTACAGGCAGGAGCCTCAAGGTAGATTCATTCGTTTGCGCGGCATGCCAACCCGCCGGGGATTGTACCGCGGGTTTTTTGCTGTGTTCATCTGGGTTTTCAGACCCTGGTAATGGTTGGAGGAACAACATGATGGCGAGATTGGCAACGAAACTTCTGGCTCTGACGCTCACGGCGACGCTCGCCGTCGCAGTCGGCTGTGGAGATGAGACATCCGGCGAAGATAACCGGGAAAACACGGGACAACAGCCTCCTGAGGAGAGCGAACTGCTCTTCGCCTCCGATCAGTGCCAGGGCGAGGAGCCCCGCTGTGCAATTCCTCTGACCATCGGACAGTCCGTGGACCTGGAGGTCCAACTGGTCGAAGATGGCGAGCCCGTCGAAGATGTGCTCGTCGATTTTGACCTGGTACCCCAGGACGGTGCCCAGGATACGACACTCGACTCCGGAAGCACATTCACCGACTCCGACGGTGTTGCCGATGTCGAATTCCGAGCCCAGGACGAAGAGAACCTCGCCGGGATGATCGGCCACGCCGACGTCTACGTCTCCGTGCCCCAGGATGAGAACATCGAGGAGCTGACCTTCGCGATGAGCATCAGCAGCAAGGATGCCGCCAGCTACATCATCGAGTTCGTCAACGAAGGCGCCTCCACCCCCGACCACGTCGAACCTCTCCTGTACGACCCCGACGAACATACCTGCGAGGGCTTGCGCGAGAGCTTCTTCGACACCCACACCTGGCCCACCGCCGAGCTGGCGATGCCCAACGCCACGGTCAACGCCGACGGCTCCATCAACACCGTCGATGTGGCAAACATCGACAACAACGACAGCTACGTCGTCGTCGGTGTCGCCCAGCAAGAAATCGGCGACGAAGACGTCGACGTCGGCTACGGTTGCAAGGAAGGGCCCGAAATTCTCGATGGCCAGCACGTGCAGTTTGAGGTTCCCCTCAACGACCACATCCCCCATCTGGACGAACGCTATGACATGACCAGCCAGTTCAACATCGCCGGCGCCCTGCCCGGGCCCGTCGAAACCATTGTCGACCTGCTGGATACCCTGGCGAACAACCCCGAGGAGTTCATCATCAGTGGTAACTCCGATACCACCGGGCTTATCGACGATATTCTGCTCGACTTCCTGCCAGACTTCATCGCTGACGAAGTCGAAGCCATTCTCGACAGTTCTCTTGCCGTGGGCGCCATCCAGGAGTTCATCGGCAATTACATCGATGACTGGATGCCCGACTCCCTCGCCACACTCCAGGATGCCATCGGTGATCTGACCGCTGCGCTCCAGGAGTTCACCGTCTCCGGGCAGTTGAACTTCGACGAACAACCCACACCGGCGCTCGACGACGATGGACTGGCCGTCGGCGAAATCTCCGCCGATCACACCAGCCATATCTGGGATACGCTGACCTTCCAGTGGTCCTACGGCTGCGATGACGACGCTCCCGCCGAATGCTCGGAAGTCCCGATTACCACCTCCGACCTCGGCGCCGGCCAGGACGACATCATTGAAGGCGAATTCGACGCCACCGTCATCGGCACCAGCTACATCGACATCGAAACCCACCCCCTCACACTGCACTACGGTGCGCTGCTGGTCGGGGTCGTCGAGCAGATGGTGCTTCCCCGCGTCTTCGGTGAAGACGAGGACGGCAATCCCATCGACTCCCTCGATGCGCTGTTTGACGACCTGATCGGTTGCGACACACTCGCTTCTTACGTGGGCGACGAGGACGGAGGGTTGTACGACGCCGCCTACAACATGTGCACCGACCTGCGCAACGAGGCCTCCGACGCGCTGTACAGCTACATCACCGACAACCTGCAGGCCGGCGGCGACGGCTTCGTCATCGGCACCCCCGAAGATGGGCCCTGCGAAATCCAGCAGCCCCCCAACTACGACAGCGGCACCTGGCCCGGCGAACCGCTGCCCTACATCAACACCTTCGGGCTTCAGGACGACGGAATGGGATGCGACTGGATCGCTGAAATCACCTTCACCGGTGATGATCCCAACGCCGAGCTCGAAGGCGACTTCGAAGCAGAGCGTGCCGACTGATTGATTCGGCTCTCTCCCCCAACCAAAAAGCCCCCCGGCAGCCGATGCCGGGGGGCTTTTTGTTGTTCCCTCTGGCTGTCGACTACTTCGGGATACCCTTCACCTCAATGCCCATGTTCTTGCAGGTAAACAAGAACACCTCCATCTCCACGTCGTTGAAAAACTCCCGGGGCAACGAGTCGGTGATCTCCTCCCAGCTCAATTCGCCCTTCTCCTTACCCCGTTTTAGCAGCTCCCGTTTGTTGGCGTGGTAGGCCGTCTTTTCTGGATCCTGCTCGAACTCTGACTCTTCGACCATCCTGGACTCCCTTTGCGTTGGTACTGGCGCGAATCATTCGTTTCCGGCGCTGAAGATAGGCACCCCCACCGAAGATTCAATGTGCGGCGGGCGCACAGTAGGTCACCAACGAGTCTGTCGACCGACCCAGCGCCTCGTAGATCTCTCCGACCAGATACACCGATCCGAACACCAGCAGATCGCCGTCCACACTGTCTTGTGCCCGTTGAAACACCGCGCCCGTCGGCGCTGCTGACTGCCACAGCTCGTCTGGCACACGCCCCCGCAGTTCGTCTTCGCTGCGAGCGCGTCCGCTCTCAAGCAATGCTCCCCACACCGGAGCCCCCACCTCCTCGAAAAACGCCTCTATCTCCCCCCGCTCTTTGTCACCCAACGCCCCCCACACCACCCCTGCAATTGTCTTGTTCCGAGCCGCAATCCATTCGCGAAGCGCAGCCAGCCCGGCAGGATTGTGTGCCGCATCCAGTACCACCGTGCGATCCATGTCGTCCCGCCTGAATTCCTCGAACCGCCCCGGCCACCGCCACGCTTCCACTCCCCTGGTGAACGCTTCCGGATCAAAACCATCGCCCAGCAGCGCTTCTGCGGCGGATCGTGCAGTGGCCCGGTGTCTCGCCCCAAGCTGATCGGCCGCTTCCGCTCGATCGGCAGCCTCGACGCACCACACCGGCGCCGCGCATTCCACAGCCCGGCGGGTCAGCTCTTCGCGGGCACCGATGTGCTCCTGCGGCCCCAGCACCGCCGGGGTGCCCTCGCGCAGAATCCCCGCTTTCTCGGCGGCGATCTCCTCGATCGTCTCCCCCAGATATTCGGTGTGATCCCGCCCAATTGTTGTAATGACACTTACATCGGGTTCGATGGCATTGACCGCATCGAACCGGCCCCCCAGCCCCACCTCAAACACCGCAACATCCACCGCGGCCTGCGCAAAAAGCTGTACCGCTGCCACCGTGGTGAATTCGAAAAACGTCAGCGCCGGCTGCTGGCCCACCGCTTCCGGGCCGTACGCATCGAGCAATTGTTCCAGTACCGGCCCCACCTGCCCACGTCCCAGCGGCCTGCCGTCGACGCGAAACCGCTCCCGGATACTCATCAGATGGGGGCTGGTATAAAGGCCCACCCGCAACCCCTGTGCCTGGAGCGCGGCACCGATCAGCGACGCCACCGTCCCCTTGCCGTTGGTCCCCGCCACATTGATAACTCGATAGGCCTGCTGTGGTCGGCCCTGACGCTGAAGTACAGCGTTGATGCGCTGAAGCCCCGGCTCGATGCCAAACCGGCGCAACCCGTACAACCGATCGACCAGTTCATCCCAATTCATTCGGCGCCGAACCGATCTCGCAGCTCCAGATAGCGCAGATAGCGATCGAACGAATCCGGGTCCAACACCTGGAAGTTGCCCTGCTGGTCGATGCTGATGAACTCGTCACGCACCAATTCACCGAGCACCCGCTTGACCTCTCCTACCTCCATCGCCAGCGCATCGGCCAAATCATCCGGGATCGGTGTGGAGGCGTTGAAGTTACCTCCGTTTTTCTGCGCCACTTCATTCTTGAGCTGATGGACTACCCGGGCGGTGTTGGAGCGCAGAATCAGATTGGAGACGCGATGCTGGGCTCGCGTCAGCCGCTGGGTCAGCTTCTTGAGCATACGCAGCGCGATGTCGCTGTTGCCCTTGACCATCTCCTCAAACTGGCCGTTCTGCACCTGGATAACGGACGCATCTTCGATGACCACGGCGGTGACCGGACGCGTCGATTCGCCCAGCATCGCCAGCTCCCCGCAGAACTCGCCGTTGCTCAACTCCTCGATCACAATGTCCGAGTCGTGAATCTGTTTCGTGATCTGCACCCTCCCGGATTTGATCACGTACATGCATTCACCCTCGTCACCCTCGCGAAACAGTACTGTCCCGGCGGAACACTGCTGAAGTCCGTTGTCACTCACGTCTGTTCTCGTCTGTTGGATGGAAGATTACGGATGACGTAAACGCCTTGAGCTTCTGTCGGGTGTAACGCCCGACATGGGGGTCTCGGCTCGGAAAATAATCGACCAGGTGGAATCGCGCCCGTCGCAGGTCCTCGACGGTGTCGAGATCGTACCAGAATCCGAGCAATTCGCACAAGAGCCCGCCCTTCTGTGCCCGGTGCCAGCTCTGTTCGAGAACCTGCTGAGAACTCCACGAAATCTCTTCGAATATCACCTCTTCCGGCTGTGGTTTCTCACCGCCGGTGCTGTCGGCTGCCACAAGGTAGTACCCGCCGTCGAAGCAGGGACCGAATACCACGTCGTGCCGCTTCAGTTCCAGCCGGGCCGAATGAAGGTGCTGTGGCGACAGCGTCGGCGAATCAGTGCCCACCGCCATCATCCTCTCCACCCCGTCGGCTCTCAACGCCCGAAACACCCCGCGCAGCCGGTCCCCCAGATCCCCAGGAGGCTGCTCGATCACCTCGAACCCCAGGTCTTCGCGCGCATGCCTGGCCAGCTCGTCGTCGGGCTCTCCCTTCCAGGCGAGCACCACCCGCAGCGATACACCGTCGTCGGTGCAGTCGTCGCGAAACCGCCGCACCGTCTCCATGACGTCTCGGGCGAACGCATCGTACAGCTCGGCGGCAAGCTGAGGATCCAGCGGCGGTGACATCCGGGTTTTGACCTCCCCCGCCCGGGCGGTCTTCCCGAAGATGACAACGGCCTCCTCCATCAGCGCCTCTCACCGGCTACGAACTGTTGCAGATACTCTCTTGCCAGGGTGTACAAAATCTTTGTCCCCGCCATCACCGTCCCCCGCACCGTCCCCGTGATCTTCGACACCCCCACCCGGCGACGGTAACTGACCGGCACTTCTACCGCCGACAGCCCGGCGCGCGCGGCCTTCGCCTGCATCTCCACGGTCCACCCGAAGTCACGGTCCTCCATCCCCAATCGCTCTAGAGCCTGCCATTGTACGGCGCGAAACGGCCCCAGATCGGTGAATCGATAGCCGAACATCAACCGCATCAGAAAGCAGGCCAGCCGATTGCCGAAGATCGCCTGCGGAAGAAGCGCCCCGGGCTCGCGATCGCCGATGGTGCGGCTGCCGATGACCAACTGCGCATCGCCGGCGACGATGGGAGCGACTACCCGTGGCAACTGTTCGGGATGATCGCTGTAGTCGGCGTCCAGAAACACCACGATCTGCGGTGGATCTTCCTGCAGATGGGCAAGCCCCTTCAGACAGGCTGCGCCGTATCCCCGCTCCGGTTGCAACACCACGTCCGCCCCATGATCTGCGGCGATTGGCCCCGTGCCGTCGCTGCTGCCGTTGTCCACCACCACCACCCGCCGCACCCAGCGGTGGGGGATATCGTCGAGCACCAGCGGGATACTGCGGGCTTCATTCAGCGCCGGGATCACCACGTCAATCACCGGTGGCGACTCCACAGCCTCCGGCCCCCCATCAGGCCACCAGACCCCGCCCCGAAACATTCGATTCTCTGTACCGACACCCAACGTCACACCCTGCACAACCGGACAACGCCACCGGATCGACTCCGTCGCGCATACCATCCACCGGTTCCACCGGCCAACCCCACCCTTCTGCCAAAAGCTATGAAGCTTTGCGCATCCGGCTCAACCGCGCCGTCAACGTCACCAGCGACAGCACGTCCAGCTCTCCCCGGCACTTCGGCGGGCCCTCGCCATCGCGTGTCACCCCCAGAACTCCCTTCTCCAACTCGATAAGCCGCCGCCGCGACACCGCAATCTCCAGCTCCGTCTCCTCCTCAGCGATGCGACCCGGATTCTGCAATCGAAGCGCCACCACCCTGCGGCCGGCGCTTCGGCTTCGCCACCACTGCTGCCATGAGATCTCATCTGTCGGTGTCCACTGCTCGACGAACAGGAAATGATCGTCGAAATACGCCACCGTCACCACCCCGGCGGACTCCACCACAAACAGCGCCTGATGCGCCCAGCGCCGTCCCCACACATCGATCACTTCCCCCACAGCCACCTCCCCGTGGACCGCATCCGGGGGCAGCACCTGGCGACACTTGCTGGCGAGA
>SKMT01000008.1 GCA_007120915.1 Myxococcales bacterium
AACGTCTGCTGTTGTCAGCTCCGAATCGCCCCGGAAATCAAGTCCGGTTACACCCGGTATCACCAGCCATATTTCAGGCGGCCACCCCCCGATCCCAAACGCAGAACAGGTCTCGATCCGGGGTGACCGCCCCCCCCTGACTGCATGTCCGAGGGACATGCATCGGTCAGTGGTTCTGGGGGGAATCCGGATTCAAGGTGCAATCTGGGGTGGTGTGGTTTCAAAAAAATTTAGGGGTCTCGCGAAAGATCGGGGTTCGATCTGTCGACAACAGAGATGTGGGGACCGGCATGGTCTCTTTGAGCTGATGACCTGAACCTTCGACGGAGAATGACAATGACGAAGCCTCGACGACACCTTCCCGACCAGACCGTGATGCTTACCCGCCGCACTGTGGCCCGCCAGTTCTTGCTCAGGCCCGACAAGGAGATGAATCACATCATCGAGTTTGAGACCGCCAAAGCGAGCGGGCGCCACGGGCTTGAGGTGCATGCGGCGGTGGGGATGTCCAACCACGTGCATTTCGTGGCCACCGACACCACCGGGGATCGAAGCTGTTTTATGCGCGATGCGATGAGCGGGATCGCCCGGGCGAGAAACAACTACATCGGGCGCAGAGGCTATGTCTGGGGAGCCGGCCAGTACTCCGACGTGCTTCTGCCCGACGAAAACTCGCTTCAGCGCAAGCTGTTGTACACCTGGCTCAACCCGGTCAGAGCCGGGCTTGTCGAACGGGTGGAAGACTGGCCGGGGTTTATGATCCTGCCGAAGCACTGGGGCAAAACGATCACCGTGAAATGCCCGGACAGCTTCTATGGAAGAAACTCGCCCGACGAAGTCACCTTCACCCCCAAACCGCCTCCGGGATTTGAAGACTGGGAACTCGAAAAGGCGCGAGAGCACTTCGAGGAGTTGATCCGTAAGGAGGAAGAGCGGATCCACAACGAGCATCCGGACCGGCGCTACAAGGGCGCGCAGCGGGTGAAAGCCGATGACCTGTACGACTCGCCGGAGGGCAAACCCGACGACGGGCGGCTCGACCCTACATTCGCCACCAAGGACCCTCAGCTTCGCAAGCTGTTGCTGAAACGGCATCGCACGTTTCAGGAGGACTACCAGACGATGCGCCAGCGATGGCTGAAAGGCCAACAGGTCACCTTCCCGTCGGGGACAGTACAACTGCCAAAGCAGGCGCCGGTGGAAGCCCATGAGGTCGATGATGACGAACCGGGCAGGCTCGGCATTTTGAGAAAAGACACCGGCTGACCGGTTGGCAACCCGTCCAGACCTTCAACGTTCCTCTCCCTGAACGCACCAGGCGTGCGCACCCATCCTGCGGTGCTTCCTACGCGCCCGCGCAAATCCAGCACTCTGTGTATCTCCCCGTCGCAGCATCCCTGTTTCCGCATTGTTCCCATCAATTTTTGTCCAAGACCCATCTCAAGGGGCTGTTCAGGGGAAAAACCCGACAAGTCTTGACCCGAAAACGGGGTCCAGAAGCGGCTGCAACCACCTCTGCTTTGATGTTGGTCAGCGCTTGCTGCCGACCAGGAGGTCAGGCAGTGGTCAAATAGCCGTCAGGGCCCGAAAACAGGGGGTGTTGCATGTCCGTCGGAGAGGGCAGAGGGGGCTGAAGGGGGGTTATTCCTCAGTCTTGTCGAAGAAGAAGAGGTAGACCAATACACCGGTACCAATAATGAAGACCAACAGGACCAGTGGGTTGAAGGCCATCCCGCAGCCTTCGTCGCGGTTGGTGGCAGTGCCGGTGGCGATGGCCTGTTCTTCGTCGGAGTCAGAACTGGCCTGAGAGGCCGATGATGAGGATGAGCCAGTGCTCGATTCGTCTTCGGAGGCGGCATCGCCTGGGCCGCCGGCTTGTCCAGATCGGCTGTCTGCAGATGCGGATGCGACGGTGTCCGTGGCTTCCTGGAGCTGCGCTTCCTGTTCGCCACCAAACACCACAATTGCCCCGACAATGCCGAGTACGGCGAGCACAAGAATGACGAGATACTCCGTGGCTGTGGCGCCCCGGGGCCGCAGCATCCAGTGGTATGACGGGGGAGTTGGCGAGTTTTGGGAGGCATCAGGCAGGTTCATAGTTAATCTCCGGGCCCAGATAACGCGAACGGCTATTTAGTATAGCGGACCGATGTGTTCTGGGATATATGCTTTCCGGGGAACGTCAAAAATGTGGTCAAAACAGGGGGTGGGGGTAAGGGTCCGAGGGACATGCAAGAGGTAGTGATGGCGTCGGATTCAGCGCATGAGTTGTCGCCAGAGTACTGCCGTTGCGCCGAGCAGTGTCAGAGCTGCGAGGGCGTAGGACGGCCAGGAGGGAAGCACGAAGCTGTCGTTGATAACCCCGGCGAAGTCGAGGGCCCAGACGATCAGGTCGCGCCCGATGAGGGTGACCACGCCGGTCAGCAGTGCCAGCACCGGCCAGGCGCGGGCTGTGCCGAGGTACTCGTCGGGGGAGTTGTTCAGCCGTCCCGTCTCTACCATCGCCAGTGCTGTGGCAGTGACGGCGAAGACACCCATTGCGGCGATGCCGAGCCAGACCATCAGGGCGGCGACGGGGATGTCAACGTTTCGCCAGGGAGGGGGGAGATAACCCTCGTTGGCGTAGAACAGGTAGGTTACTCCCAGGAGGCTGGTGGCCATCGCCAGGAAGATAAGGAGCAGAAAGAGGACCTGGTAAAATGTGGGTGAGCGATCGCCGGTGTAAAGATCCACGGTGTCCTCATCGTTGTCAGTGCTGTTCGACGCCCCATCTGCGTTGGCAGGAGGCGATGCGATCTGTCGGTCAGTGAGAAAGTCTAGCTGCACAACGCCGCAGGTTCCACAGCCGCAATAGCACTGCGGTTTGGCCTCTCTGTGTTGGAAAGCAAGATAATCACGGTGTGGGCCGGCGTGAATCGATGATGAAGCAGAAGGAACGGGGAGACGATGGGCCGGCGGTGAAACTGTGACAGCAGGAAAAAGATCGGCAAACTTCTGGAGTGACGATACGAAACCGAGTAGAGTTCGCGCACTTATTGTCGCGTCGAAGCCGGCGCGAAGCCAGCCCGGCGAAGACTCGGTAATAGGCCTTCGGGAAACGTCGATAGTGTTTCCGGGCGCCCAGTCGTCGGGGAGTGACACACGAAACAAGCAGAGGTGAAGGATGGCAGTAGAACAGATGGGAAGCAGCACCAAAGAGTCAGGATATGAAGTCTCTGTGACATCCGCCGTTCGTCGGTGGCCGGTTTCGGTTTTCTTCGTTGCGCTGTTGCTGATGGGCGCGGCCATCGGTTGCGGGGAATCGGAAGAAGGCGAGGACAACGATCCGGAAGATCCAACGTCATTGATGTGTGAGCGCCCCGACCAAGACGAATGCGCAGTGCTGACGGAAGCGGACGCCGACGATGCCGGTGAGTTGACGCTCGATGAGTCGTGTTACGTGGTGGACGGGCGGTTTACCCTCGATGACACGACGGTAACCATCGACGGGGGCACCACCCTTTACTTCGAGGAGGAAGGAGGGATGGAGTTTACAGGTGACGCCTCGCTTCAGGCCGAAGGAAGCGTGGCGGACCCGATCTGTTTGACGGGAATCGCCGAGGAGTCGGGTCACTGGAGAGGGCTTCGGTTTCGCTATGACGAGGAAGATTCCCCGCAAAATGTGTTGTCGCACGTGGTACTCGAGTACGCCGGTTCCGACCCTTGGGGCATCCGCAACAGGGAACGGGATCACGGGGCGATTGTGATGACCGACGAAGAAACCCGGCTTGCCATCGAAGAGAGTCTCATCCGTCACAACAGCTTCGTAGGGATTAATGCGACACATAGACGACAGGGCGAACTGTCCATTGCGGAGACGGTATTCGAAGACAACGAAGAGCCGCTTCGGATCCAGGGGCAACTCGCCGGTGGGCTGGCCGACAGCCTGGAGTTTAAGGACAACGATCAGGACCTGGTCGCGCTGTACTCCCACGGGACGGTAGACCACGTCATCGACCGCGACACCCGCTGGGAGGGGTTGCCGTTCCGGGTCGACAAACGCCTGGAGGTCGAAGAAGGCGTACTCGAAGTCGCTCCCGGTGCCGATGTGCAATTCCCGGAGCACAAAGGGATAAACGTCACCTCCGACGGAGCATTGTCGGAGGTCGGTGACGACGAGCAACCGGTGCAATTCCGGGGCACCGAAGAGCAGCGGGGCTGGTGGAGAGGACTGCGCTTTTCGGGGTCATCATCGGAACAGAACCGTCTGGAACATGTGGTAGTCGAAGACGCAGGTTCCGAGCCCTGGACGCTGCGCCGCACCTCCCGCAACGAGGGCGGGGTTGTGCTGGTAGGAGAAGAGACGCAGCTCGACGTGGTGGACTCCACGTTTCGCCGCAACGATATCGTCGCCATCATGGCGAAGGATGAGCCGGATACGGCTCTGACGTTGGAGTCATCGACGTTTGAGGACAACGCCAATGCCACCTTCATCCACGCCGAGCAGTTGCCGGGTATCTCCACGGACCTGCACATCGAGGGCAATGATGTGGACGCAGTGGGCATCCATTCGGTGGGGCAGCGAGTGGAGGTCGAACACGACAACAGTTGGCAGGCCTTCGACGTGCCTTACCGGGTGCACAACACCATTCGCGTCTATGCATCGGTGGAGATCGAGCCGGGAGTGATCATGGAATTCGACGAGGGAGAGGGGCTGCGGGTGCGAGGCTCGTTGAGCGCCGTTGGTGAATCGGATAATCCCATCGTCTTCCGCGGCAGTGAGCCGGAAGCGGGCCACTGGCGAGGGCTGTATTTCAGCAGTACCTGGTCTGATGACAACGAGCTTATCGACGTGGAAGTCCACGACGGTGGAGGCCACCAGTGGCACGCCGGGCGCGACTCGTCGCGAGGCAACATTGTGTTGGCGATGTCCGGTTCCGGCAGTTGCGGAGGAGAAGCCCGGGTGGACGTGGCCGATGCGTTGATCACCAACAGCGAATACCACGGCATCGCCATTCGCCACGGAAGTCTCGTCGAAAACTGCAGCAACCTGGAGTTTGCCGACATTGGCGGGCACGATGTGCTCTACCATGCCACAATGGCCGATGACCCGGATTACTCCGGGACCGGCGGGTGCTTCTGTGAGGCCCTCTCAGACTGTCTGTGTGAGGACTGAGATCACCACTCGTCAGTGGGGGGCTGACGGGTCCGAGGGACATGCATCGGCCAACCATCAGGTGGTGCGGCCCCGGTGCAAGTGGGCCGCACTGCCCCCTGGGATGATGGGAGTGTTTGCCCCGTCAGATTGACGCAGACGGGTTGTCGTGGGAGCGTGAAATATCGTCTCTCATGAACACGCCTTCCCGTTGAGAGCCCCCTGATGGTGTCTTCTGTCCGTGGTGTTTCGCTGATATGGACTGCTCTATTCGGTCTGTTGATTGTCGTTTGTGGCTGTTCCGATCCCGCGGAAGCTCCACGGGCGGATGTGGGCATTGACGCCGGGGTTGACGCCCAGGACGCGGATGGCTGCAGCGAAGATGAAGACTGCGGGGAGGGTGAAACCTGCTATCGCGGGGTCTGTTACGAAGTGTGCCACGAGGATGCGCCCTGCGAGGATGAGGACCGCTGCTACGACGGCCGATGCGCCCCGAAGGACTGTGAGGGAGTCGATTGCCGGGAGGATGAAACCTGCTACCGGGGGGTGTGTTACGAGACCTGCGAAGCGGATGGAGACTGCGACCAGCCGGAAGCTTCATGTGTCGAAGACGCCTGCATCGACGATCTGTGTGACGGGGTGGAGTGCTTCGAGGGGACGACCTGCTACCGAGGGGTGTGCTACGAGACCTGCGATGAGCAGGCGGACTGCGACGGGGACGACCGCTGCACGGAAGACGACCACTGTGCGCCGGTGGACTGCGAAGGGGTCGACTGCGCCGAAGGTCAGACCTGTTACCGGGGTGTGTGCTATCTGAGCTGTACCGACGACGACCAGTGTGGCGACGACGAAGAGGTCTGCGAGGATGGTGCCTGCATCACCCCCTCCTGCGACGACGGGATGCAGACGGGGGATCAGACCGACATCGACTGTGGAGGGGCGGGGTGCCCCCCATGCGACGATGGGCTCGGTTGTGAAGAGGGAGCAGACTGTGTCAGCGGGGTGTGCGAAAACAACGAGTGTGCGGAGGTCGAGCCCGTCTTCGTTACGGTGTGGGATACCACCAACGACGGGGAGTCGGATGACGACCAGATCACGTTGCCCCTGCATCCGAACGGAGACTACGACTTTACGGTCGACTGGGGCGACGGGAACGTTGATGAGATCGACGAGTACGACGACCCGGCAGCCACTCACACCTACGCAGACGAAGGCAGCTACACCGTTGAGATTGAGGGCAAGATCGAGGGATGGAGTTTCGGTCCGTTTGGAGGGGGAGATGAACAGAAGCTCGAAGTGATCGAGCAATGGGGCGTGCTTCAACTCGGCAACACCGGCTACTACTTCGATGGCGCCGAGAATCTGGAGGTGACCGCAGATGACCTGCTGGACATGCGGGGCACCACGGATATGAGCCGGGCATTTCGAGAGTGCTATTCGCTGACGAGTGTTCCCTCGATGAATGACTGGGACACCTCCAGCGTGCAGGATATGAGCTGGATGTTTTTGGGTGCCGAGTCGTTCGACCAGGACATCGGCGGCTGGGACACTTCCAGTGTGGAGGACATGCACTGGATGTTCCACAATGCCGAAGAGTTCGACCAGGACATCGGCGGCTGGGATACCTCCAGTGTCACGGATATGAGGGAGATGTTTGCTGGTGCCAGGGCATTCGACCAGGACATCGGCGGCTGGGACACTTCCAGTGTGGAGGA
>SKMT01000028.1 GCA_007120915.1 Myxococcales bacterium
CATGGTCAACAAGAACATCTCTCGATACTTCGAACAAGACTAGGAGCTGTACTTGACTTATTGTGGTTAATCGGAACTCCCCCCAAGCCCCAAGACCCAAGACCCAAGACCCAAGACCCAAGACCCTACCCCCGCCGTACTTCGAGCCGTTGAGCCGTCCGTGGTGCCTTCGAACGCCCACTTCGGATGACCCATGCTCGACCTGGCCATCATCTTCGCCTTCGTGGTCTACGCCATCGGATCCGGGCTGTATGCGCGCCGGGCGGCGTCCAAAAACCTGGATGAGTACTTTCTGGCGGGGCGAAGCGTCGAGGGCTGGCGCGCCGGTGTGTCGATGGCGGCGACCCAATTCGCCGCCGACACGCCGCTGTTGGCGATGGGGCTGATCGCCACCGGCGGCATCTTCCTGATGTGGCGGCTCTGGGTATACGCGCTGGCGTTTTTGCTGATGGGGTTTGTGCTTGCGGCGCTGTGGCGGCGAAGCGGGGTGTTGACCGACGCTGAACTCACGGAGCTTCGCTACGGCGGGCGGGGAGTGTTGTTTCTGCGAAGCGTGAAGGCGCTGTACTACGGCACGCTGATCAACTGCGTGGTGCTGGCGATGGTGCTGGTCGCCGCGACGCGAATCGCCGAGGTGTTTCTGCCCTGGCATCAGTGGCTTCCCGAGCAGCTCTATGCGCTGTTCTACCGGCTGGTCAGTGGGGTGGGGATCACCCTGGGCGACAGCGTCACCGGGCTCGATCCGGTGGTGCTGACGACGAACAACCTGATCAGCATCGCCTTGATCGTCGCCTTTGCGGCGGCCTACTCGATGACCGGGGGCCTCCGAAGCATCATCGCCACCGACGTCGTCCAGTTTGCCCTGGCGATGCTGGGCACCGCCGCCTACGCCTGGATTGTCGTCGATGAGGCCGGCGGGCTCGGTGCGCTGACCGAGCAGGTCGTCGAGCTGTACGGCGAAGCCCAGGCCGCTGAAATGCTCTCCTTCACGCCCACCGGCGGGGAAGTGCTCACCGGGTTTTTGATCGTTGTGAGCCTGCAGTGGTTCTTTCAGATGAACAGCGACGGCACCGGCTATCTCGCCCAGCGCTCGCTGGCCTGCAAAACGGACCGCGACGCCCGGGTGGCCGCCGTGGTGTTTACCTGGCTTCAGATCGTGTTCCGAAGCGTCCTGTGGCTGATCATCGGGGTGGGGCTGGTGGTGCTGTTTCCCTTCACCGAAGAAGACGCGGCGGGCCAGGGCTTTGAAGCATCCCGCGAAATTCTGTTCGTCACCGGCATTCAACAAATGCTGCCTCCCGGCATCACCGGGTTGATGCTGGTCGGTCTGTTGGCGGCGCTGGCCTCGACGATCGACACCCATCTGAACTGGGGCGCCAGCTACTGGAGCCGCGACATCTACGACCGGCTGATCTGCCGCCAGTGGCTGGATCGGGAGCCCGGGGGACGCGAGGAGGTATTGGTCGCCCGTCTGTCGAACGTGCTGATTCTGATAGTGGCCTTCGCGATCATGGCCCATCTCGACTCCATTCAGCAGGCGTGGCAGATCTCGCTGACCTTTGGCGCCGGGATGGGGTCGGTGCTGGTGCTGAGATGGCTGTGGGAGCGGATCAACCTGTACTCCGAACTCGCCGCCATGCTGGTGTCGCTGATCGCAGCTCCGATCCTGATCTTCTCCACCGACGCCGAATGGATCCGGCTGGGGACAATGGCCGTGGTGTCGACGACCGCGGCCATCGGGGTGACCTTCATCACACCGGCGACGCCTCGGCAGCGGTTGAATGACTTCTATCGGAAGGTCCGCCCCGTCGGATTGTGGACGAACACCAGCGAGCGGCTTCAACTCGATGACGACCGGCCCGTTCGACGACTCGTCGTCGGGCTTCGCACCACGGCATTTGCGGCGGTGTCGGTGTTTGCGATGCTGGTGGGGCTGGGCAAAATCTTCGTTCGCCCGCCGGAGGAGTCGATTCTGTGGGCCGTGGGGCTGGTGGCAGTATCGCTGCTGATGACCCCGCTGTGGTTTCGGGAAGTGGTGGGAGATACGTCGACAGACGCTCACTGACAGCGGCGTCGCTTAGCGCTCACCGGTGCGGAACGAATAGCCCGCGAAAGCCCGGAACACCGGGGTGCCGTACGCGGCGGACAGCCCCGGGCCGGCCCCGGCGGTGATGAGGTGGCCCTCGGCAGGTTCGAAGCGGGCTGCGCCCATCAGTTCCATCGGCGACTGTGTGGTGTCGTCGCTGAAAGAAAAGCGTTCGGAGGGACGGAATGCGTAAAACTCTGCGGCTAACTCCACCTGGTCGCCGATGGGAAACGACACGGCGAAATGAACTGTCGAATGCGGTGGGACATACAGCGAGCCAACCCGGGTGCGGGCGCGTAAAATCGCTCCAACGTTGCCAGTGATGCGCACACCGGAATCGAAGGCGTAGTCAACCAGTAACCGGGCTTTGGCTGTAGAACCCTCTTCGCCGTGAAGACCACCTTTGGTGATGGTCGGGATGCCGAGGCCGAGCAGCGCACCTGCGGAAATGCCTTTGCGCTGTTCGGTTAACATCAGTTTCAACATCAGCCGCACCCGGGGCATCACCGTGCCATCACTGCCCTCGAACGAGCGGAGGTCGTCGGCATCACTGCCGGCGAAATTCGTGACCAATGGTAGTCCAATGCCCAGTTCAGTTCGTTCGCTCACGCCGACCGCGGAGGTGACTTCGTTGTGAACCTGGGCGCTTACCACGTCGGCGCTGTTGCCGTACCGTTGCCCTTCTGCACTCAGTGGGCGGTGGCCGTAACCGACGTGAGCACCAACGGTGAAGTCGCCGGGCTCCAGAAGCTTCGGCCCCGCCGTGGAGATGTGGTTGTAGCCGGTGGTCGGTTGAAACTGCAGGTGCCACAGATTGACACCACTGTGGGAGGGGGTAGATGTGACGCTGGCGCTGGCAATGCCCGGCGCAGACAAGATCGCCGCCAGTGCCAACACCGCCGCGAATTGCGGAGTGTTTCGCCGTCGCCACACCACCACTACCAGTGCCGTGATGACCGCGAGAAGGGGCCACGCGGGCAGTGCACTGCTCGTGGTGCGGCAACCACCGGAACCGTACACTTCATACTCATCCGCCGGGCATCCTTGCACATCGGGGCAGGCCGAATCGTCGACGACGAAATCGACGGCGTCCTCCGCCGCCCCGTCACTGGCCTCGACGGTGTATTCACTCTCCGGCAATTGGTAATGCCAGCCACCGTACTCATCTCGATAATCCTGCCCGGGGACGGGAGTCCACGTCCAGCTTCCATCCGAATCGGTATCGATCTCTTCGTTGGCCAGCGGGTTCTCCGTCGGATCGAATTCGTGAGCGTCGAGGCGAAGTGACACGGTGGTGTCTGCACCTGCGGTTCCGGAAATGGTGGGCTCTTGTCCGACGTGTTCGCCTTCGGCCGGTTCGGTGATCGACACCGGTTCGTCGAATTGCACCAGCCGGGGGTTGCTCTCGAAGGTCTCACCGTCGAATTCAGCTCGTATTCCCACCGGCTCCAGACCAGTGACGCTCAGCTCAGTGGTGGCCGTGCCATCCTCCGGGTCGCCGTGAGCGTCCACAGTGGTGACCTGTTCGTCCGACAACGAGGCGCTGTCGTTGCCGAACACCTCCAGCGAGGCGGTGCGCCCGAAGCCCGGTGTCCCACAGGCGTCTGTGGCCTCCACGGTCACCGTCGATGTCGTATCTTCACCGGCGACCAGCCGCGACGGGTTGGCCCGGAAGTTCACATCTTCAATCGGCAGGCAGTTAAATTCGACGGCGGGTCGCGTCTCCAACTCGACGCCGCCGACGGTGACGGCGATCTCGCGGCCCTGCTCCGACGAACAGCGGTTGGACCTTACAGGGACGGAATATTTTGTCGTTCCGCTCTCGTAGTCGAAGGACGAAGAGACCGTTCCCGCGATGACGTAGGGCGGATCTTCGACGACGCGCACCTCCTGGAACGCCGGCAGATGTTCACCATCCTTGTCAAGCGCGACGACCTCGATCTTGGCGTATTCTTCGTCGCTCGCACAGGCGTCAACGCCATCTTCCCCCTCCACAATCTCGACGGGCGAAGAGGTGTCGATCTGCTTACAGATCACTTCGATCTCGGCGATCACCCCCAGCGGATCTCCGTCGATTTCGGCGCGAATTTCGGCGCGCTCATCCGGACAGCCCTCGGCGCTGAAGGTGACTTGGTAGCTGCCGTCGCCCAGGTCGTCCACTTCGGACAGCTCACCCTCACTCGCCAGCATCTCCACGTCGCGCTCCGGGCCCATCTTCTCGCCGTCACATCGGTCGCGGGGCACCAGGGTGATGTCGCTGACACCGGCGTCGGCGAAGATCTCGCTGTGGGTCTTCGCCACTTCCGTCTCTCCCACACTGGCTCGGCAGGTTTCCTCCGATTCATCGGCGTCGGCGTCGACGGCCGGCACAAGCACCAGCGCTGCACCCAACCCCCAGAGTGCAACTACGGAAAAGGTTCGAAACCACGGCTGTGACGGGCGGTGACGCTGCAACTTGCTGCTCCCGGTGCGATGAGAGTGTCGCCTCCAGCCTGCCCGAAGTCCGCAGATGGTGCAAACCGGCGCCCGCAACGCTCTACCCCCGAAGCGTCAGCGCCGGGGCAGGTGGTCGCCGATGCGAGCGGAGGGGGCGTAACGGATTACTTCACCGCACCCACCCCGGGGAAGAACCGCCCGGTGGCTCGCCGCAGCCCGACAAACAGCACTACCGTGGCGGCCACGGGCAGCGCGGCGCTTGCGAGAAATACGGGCCGAAAGCCGATGACGTCGACCACCGGCAAAGAGAGGATGGGGCCGAATGCCCCGCCCACGTCGCCCAGCACGTTGTTGGTGCCCACTGCCCGGCCCATTCGCTCTCCCGGAGTCAGGTCGGCCAGAAGCGCCATCAGTGGCCCGCTGGTTCCACCCTGGCCGGCTCCGATGCACAGACAGGCAACCGTCAGCATCGCCACTGAATCGGTGTAGCCCAACACCAAGAATCCCAGAGAGGTCAGCACCAGAAACACCAGCAGAATGGGCACCCGGGAGTCCTGTCGGTCGCTGGCGTATCCGCCGAGAAACATGAACACACCGGCGGTGACCACAGTCACGGCCATGAACACCCCGGACGTACCCTGAGCATCGAGGCCAAACACACCGATCTGGCGGTGGTCCAGGAACAATACCAGCGTCGAGAACACCACCCCGAAATAGACGAACATCACCGTGAAATTGATCGCTCCTGCCATCAACGCCGGAATGCTGGTGTCGATGTCCCAGGGTTTAACCGAGCTTCGAGATGACTGCTCGACGTGGGTTTCCGGCACCGTCAGATAGGCCACCAGGCTGGCAAAAAACGCCAGCGCCGTTGCCAGCAGGAAGGCGGGCACCGTCCCGGCGAGGTCGCTGACGATTCCGCCGGCGACCAGTCCCGTGGGAGCGCCGAACAGAATACCGCCTCTGATCAGGCCCATGCTGGTGCCCCGCGAACGCACTTTGCTGACGTCGGCGGCGATGGTGTAGGCCGTGGCGAACACCAGCGCACTTCCCACCCCCCACAACAGTCGGGCGACCAGAAACCAGAACTCCGGGCCGGGAGCGATCACGGCGATGACGTAGCCGCCGGTGGCAACTCCCTGGATGACCATCCCGGCCACGAAGGGAACCCGGGTGCCGATGCGATCGACCAGACTGCCTGCCGGGGCATTCACCAGCAGCCGAGAGAACCGATTGGCGCTCAAAATCACGCCCACCATCACCGGGGAGATCCCCAGAATGACCCCCAGATTCGGCAGAATCGGGAAGATGATCCCGCCGCCGAAGCCCACGAAGAAGGTGCTGATGATGACCGCACCGATGATCCGATACTGGTCGTCGCCACCGAGGATTCGGTCGGCCATGTCGCGTAAATAGTTTGTCATGTGGTCAAAGCGACAGCCCCTGCGGGAGGTTGGGCCGGCTGCAGTTTGGTTCAGTCGGGACGTTGCAGCCACTTTTTGAGAATCAGCTTCGGCTCGCCTTTGTGATCGGTGTAGCTGCCGATGATGTCAAAGCCGTGGCGCAGGTTGACGATGAGCATCGCCTTAAACTGGTTCTTCGTCTTCGTGACCACCGTCTTGTAGCCCTGCTTTTCGGCAAACCGATGCTGGCGGACCATCAGTTCATCGGCGATCCCTCGGCGCCGAAACTCGGGATCGACCCCGCCGAGCCAACTGTAGAAGTCGTAGGGCGAGTCGCGGTAGCCGATCTTGAAACCGACGATCTGGCTGTCGCTCACAGCCAGGTTGGTCAGGATATGCTTTCGGCCCTCCAGATAGCTGTGAAAGTCGGGGCATTCGTCGTCGTAGTCGTAAAAAGCCTTCTCGTACAGCGCGGCGAGCTGTTCGCACATCGAGTTGTCGGGAACTCCCTCGACGTCACGGTACTCGATCGATGCGTCGCCGCCGTCGGCCTCGCTCAACTCGATGAGATTGCCATCCGGGTCGCGCACGTAGGCCGACCGGCCCCAGTCGAACTCACGGGGCGGCACCTCCGGTTCGATGCCTCGGCGGTTTAACCCTTCACAGGTCGCATCCAGATCGTCGACCTCGAATGCGACGTGGTTCTCCGGGGGCAGATCGCCGTCGCCGGGCTCGTAGGTTTCGTGCACCAGTACCGTGGCTGCACCGTCGGTGAACATGGCACAACCTTCGGACTTGTGCGCCGTCTCGTCGCCGAGCAGCCGTTCGTAGAACTCGGCGACGGTGTCGACGTTGTCGGTGAATACGGCCAGTTCGGTCAGCTTCATTCTCGACTCCCAGAAGCAAGTAGCAG
>SKMT01000171.1 GCA_007120915.1 Myxococcales bacterium
TTCACCGGCGTCGGCGTCCTCGTCGTCATCGGTCTCTTCGACGACAGTGGTGGTGGTAGCCGTTGCAGACTCGCGGCGAGTGGCAGCGCCGGTGGCTGTGGCGGTCGAGGTCTCACGTCTGGTTGTGGCGGGACGAGATGAGGTCGTGGACTCAGTGCGAGAGCGGCGCGGAGAGGCGGTGGAGGCGGTAGCCGAAGTGGTGGAGCCACCACCGATGGTGAGTTCACCGCGCAGTTGAGCGCCGTCATCCATCTGCACCTGAGGCGCCTCGATGTCGGCGACAGCCCGTGCCGATGCGGTGAGTACCACCCGCTGTTCGGCGGTGATGGTGCCCTGGATCGTACCTTCGACGACGATCTCGCGCGCGGAGACGTTGCCGTCGACGCGCCCTTCGTCAGCGATGGTGAGCTGATCCGACAGCTCGATGTCACCATCGACGTGGCCGCGAACTGACAGCTCGCCGTCGCCGCTGATGCGCCCGGAGACAACGGTGTTAGGGGCAATCGTGGTAGAGTCTGCCATGGTTTATTCCACGTCCATGTCGATGTGACCTTTGAATCCGGCACCGTCAGCGATGAGGATGCGCGGGGCTTTGATATCGCCGACCATACGGCCTTCGGTGGTGATTTCGGCGCGGTCGGAGGCGGTGATGTTGCCGGTGACCTGTCCGCTCACCGAGATGTCGGGGGTGTCGACGTCGGCTTCGACCACGCCCTGTTCGGCGACGGTGACCGAAGAGTCGGTGTCGATGCGTCCCTTTACGGTACCTTCGACAACGACCGGGTCGGACCCGGTAATTTCGCCGTCGACGGTGATGTCAGCTCCGATGATTGTATCTGCCATGGGGTTGCTCCTGGGGAAAAAAGATCAGTGATTTGAGCCGGGGAAGGGGGGGCCTACTCCAGGTCGACGTCCATGTCGACGTTGCCCTGAAACCGGGCTCCTTCCTGGATAATAATACGGGGGGCGCGCAGATTGCCGGTGACCGTACTGCCGGCGAGCAGTTCGATCGACTCGCGGGCGACCACTTCGCCCTCGAGCTCGCCGTGAACGACGACTTTGTCGGCGTCGACATCGGCGATCACGCGGCCTTGTTCCTCAACGGTCAATGGTGCTTGAAGTGCGACATCACCTTCGACGGTGCCCTGCACGGAGAGCTCGCCATCTCCGGAGATGCGCCCGCTGATGGAGACCTCGGAACTGATTGTACTGGGGGATGGAGCCATGAAAGAACCTCGTAACAGCTCGGAAAACAACAGCCAACGACAACAACAATGTACGGCACGATGTGCCGCGACGGGACGTGTCTACCACCGACTGCGGGGAGCGTTCAAGATGGGAAGCGGGGGTTGCATGGTTGGCAGGGCAGAGTAAGATGGCGCCACCCTCAACAGAGGTCCGATGATTGCGGCGTCATCACCCCCCGACGGGATGTGCCGCCCCTCCCCAAGTGGTAAGGATCGACGAATGAACGCAATACCAGGCAGATGTGACAGTTGTTGGTACATCGCAGCGACGCTGGCAGTTGTGGCCGCCGTCGGCTGGGGCTGTGAGCCGGAGGTCGAACAGCGACAGACACCGTCGGACCGGGTGGAGGCGGTGTTCAATCCGGACGCCCAGGTGGTGCCACTTCCCAACGACATGGCGATGGAAGATGGAAGTCCACCGCCGATTCCGGGCGCCGAGGAGGGCACGGCCGCCGGATCACTGTCCGACTACATGACCGGGCTGGCGGGCTGGCCGCGGACCACGCCGGTGGAGATCCCGTTTTCTGGTCCCCTGGACGAGGAGACGGTCCACGACGGATCGGTGCTGCTGGTGCGCATCGGCGATGATGACGAAGTGGAGTTTCAGGGCGTTGACCAGGTCAACTACCGGGAAGCCGATCACGGATCGACCATCGAAATTGTGCCGCAGCGGGCGTTTGTGCCGGGCGAAGAATACGCCGCGGTGGCGCTGCGAACGCTGGAAGACGAAGAGGGCAACCCGGTGCTGGCGTCGCTGCCGACGTATCTGGCGGCCTCGGAGAATGCGCTGGTAGATGAAGATGGTGAGCCGACGATGCAGAGCCTGGCCGGTGACCCGGAACAGGCTGAGCTTCTCGAACAGATGCGCCTGGGGCTCAAACCGGTGTTCCAGGGGCTGGAGGCGGGAATGGAGGAAGCAGACCCGGTCGATCGCGACGAGGTGGTCTCGGCGATGCGGTGGACCACCAGCCCGGATTTGGCCGCGGCATTTCATCCTGATTTCCAGGAGGTGCCCCTTCCCAACACCGCAGCGCTGGATGATGACGGGACGTTCCCGGAAGCAGCGACCTGCCATGCCGGTGAGGAGTCGGCGGCTGGAGCTCTAGACGACTATCTGGCGGGGCTGTCGGGCTGGCCCGATGAGACACCGATTACGGTGACGCTGACCGGTGAGATCGACACCGATGCACTGGACGAAGACGACGTACAGTTGTGGAAGCAGACCGACGACGGCTGGGAGCGCGACGACGGAGTCGACGTTGAGTTTCGCGACTACGACGTCGATATGTGCAGCGGCGAAGAGTTTGATACCAACCTGCTGGAGTTGACCCCGTCGGAGCCGATGGAAAGCCACGAAGAGTATTTCGCCTTCGTGACTCGCTCGGCCGGTGTTGGGGAGGACGAGGAGCTGATCCCGGAGCTGCCGATGTGGCTGGGACTTCAGCCCCATGAGTTGGTCGATGAAGAGGGGCAGTCGACGGTGGGGAGTCTGTCCGACGAGCAGGCCCAGGACCTGGAGCAGTTGCGCCAGCTCACCCAGGCGCTGCTCGGTGAGATCGAACAGCAGGAGGGGTTGGGCTACGAGGATCTCGCTGCTGTGTTCGGCTGGTACACCTGGGATGACACGTTCGTGCAGTTCGACCCGGCCACACAGGAGTTGCCCTTTCCCAACTCGGCGGTGATTGAAGACGGTCAGGTCCAACTGATGGCTGCCGCCGAAGAGTCGCCGCGCCAGGCGATGTTCCAGTCGTTGAACGAGCGCACAGCATTTTCACCGAACGCTGCCGGCTGGATCCCGCTGGACGGAGCGATCGACGAGGAGACCTTCGATGACGCTCCGGGCATCAAGTTCATGAACATGGATGGGTTCGATGTTCAGGGAGACGACGACATCGCCATGGAGCTGTCCAATGAGATGGGTCGTCTGACTTTTGAGCCGACACCATCCTACGGGGCGGGCTCGGAGATGGTGGTGGCGATGAACAACCGGATGCTCGGTGAGAATGGCCGACCGATCCAACCGAGTCCTTTTGTGGTGTTGCTGACCGGTGAGCACCCGGTTGCGGAGGACGGTGAGAGCCTGGTGGATCTGCTCAGCGACGAGGATGCAGCAGAACTGGAGGAGAACCGTCAGGATGTGGACTCGCAGCTTCCGGCTCTGGGCCCGGTGGTGTTCGATGACTGGGGTGATGGTACGGAGAGAGAGGATCTGGTGGGGGTGTGGACGTTTGACACCGAAGATCCGGTTGAGCCTCTCAGAGAGCGCCGTGCGGTGGTACGGGAGGCGATGGAAGCCGCCGATCAGTTGGAGGCTCGCCGCGGCTGTGATGTCGACGGCGGGGGATGTGGCAATGATCCGCATCTGGACGATGACGTGGGGGATACCCTGGAGGACCCGGATGACTCGTCGGTGACCGTTGCTGCCGAGCATATCGCGGCGGTTCACCGGGGCGTGGAGTTCGAGGCGGTCTATGCCGAAAACGGCGACGAGCGAGTGGGCGTAACGGTGTATCTGCCCGCTGAAAATGAGGACGGAGAAGACTGCGAAGCGCCCTACGATCTGGCGGTGGCGGGCCACGGATTCGGCGAGGCGCGCCACCGGGCGGGGCTGGCAGTAGCAGACGAGCTGGCGGCGGCGGCGTGCGTTGCCACGGCGGCGATCGATCTGCCGGGCCACGGCGGGCGCACCGCCGGTGAAGACGGCCCCCACCCCGAGTCGACCCCCGAAGAGAGCGGCGAAGAGTTCTTCAGCGGTGATCTGGGAGCGACGAAGCAGAATCTGGTCGACGGGATCTCCGATCTGTTTGCACTGGCGCGCATCGCCGAGGGTGAAGACGACGACAGCAGCGGCTTCGATGAGGTGTTTGAGCAGCTCGACGATGATCCGCCGGTTGTCGGTGAAGTCGTCGGCTACGTCGGTGTTGGCGCCGGCGGGCTGGTGGGCGTGCCGTTTGCGGCGATGGAGCCGACGGTGCAGCTCGGGCTGGTCAACAGCAGTGGAGGTCGCATCGGCTGGATGCTTCAGGGCGATGACGAAGGGCCCGGCGAGCTCGCCGAGGTGGTGCTGGACATGCTTGACGACGAAGAGGAGCTGGACGGGGCATTCGGAGGGGGCGACCACTTCGAGACGGCGGCGTTCGGCCAGTGGTTGTTCGACTACGTCGACCCTTACGTGTTTGCCGAGTCGGCGGTGCAGGGAGGGTTACAGACGCTGGCGTATGATGCGGATGAAGAGGAGTTTGGCCCCGTCGTCGGCGATGAGTGCTCGGACGACGAGGACTGCCCGGCGAACTGGGAGTGTGACGGCGTTGACGGCGAAGACCGATGCGTGGAGTACACCGGTGAGGTGGAGATGCTGGTGCAGATGGCCGAAGGCGATCGCACCGTGATAAACCGCAGCACCGAAGCGCTCGCCGAAGGGCTGGGCGCTGATCTGGAGGAGACGACCTTCGAGGACGCACCTCACGGGTTTATCGGGGTGTTCGACGAGGGGGCGGACGGCTTCGATGCGGGGCTGTGTGCCAGAATGCAGGCAGGAGGCTGGTTTGGTACGGGCCTGTTCGACGAGGCGTATCTGCCCGACGGACTCGCCGCAGAAGAGTGCATGTAAATCCGTTCGTGACCCTGGTTACGGATGTTCTGAACGCGGAGAAGTGCAGATGAAGACGTTGCGACGAAAGATAGTTCTGGCTGCGGCGACAGCGGCGTTGGTATCGGTTCCGGCCACGGCGATGGGCGCCGGATTTGCAAACACCGCCCACAGCGCTACGGCGACAGGCATGGGCACGCTGGGGGTGGCCAACCCCGGTGAAGGGGCGATGAACTTCTACAACCCGGCGGCGATGGGGTTTGCCGAAGAGTTGTCGGTATACGGTGGGGCGACGCTGCTGCTGCCGTCGGCAGACTACACCCATGCCGACGGGGAGATCACCTCGGAGACGCCCTTCTCGGTTTTTACACCGCCGAATCTGGATGCGACGGTTCCGCTGGGAGACAGTTTCGCCGCCGGGGTCAGCGTGGCGTTTCCCTGGGGGCTGGGCGTGGAGTGGCCCGACGACTGGCATGGGCGGGAGACCTTCCAGAGTCAGTCGCTGGAGACGCTGAACGTCAATCCGAACGTCGCCTATCACTTCGAAGATGCCGATCTGAGCGTGGCCGCCGGGGTCCAACTGATGCGCGCGGCGATGGAGCAGCGGCGGGTGGTGACGCTGCGAGACGACACGGAGGCGGACATTCACATGGGCGGGCTCGGCCACGGCATCGGCGCGTCGCTGTCTGCACAATACCGGCCCACCGAGGAGTTGACCGTGGGAGCGAGCTATCGCAGTGCGACGCGGATGTCCTTTACCGGGAACATACATTTCGGCGAAGAGGTCAACGAGACTCCCTATGAGCGTCGGATGATCGACCAGGGGATTACCACCAGCATTACGATTCCCCACACCGTCAACGCCGGGATTGGCTACGATCTGACCGAGGAGTTGTGGCTGGGGTTTGAGGCCAATTACATGACCTGGTCAACCTATGACGAGGTACGTGTCGAATTTGACGAACAGAGCCCGGAGGGAGAACCGGGGGAAAGGGAACCGGATCTGGTCCAGGCTGCGGACTGGCACGATGCAGTGGCACTTCGGCTGGGGGGGCAATACCAGGTGATGGACAATCTGGCAGTGCGCGGTGGCACGGCGGTGGATATGACGCCGGTGCCCGATTCGACGGTGGGGCCGTCACTGCCGGACAACAACCGGTTTATCTTCGCGGGCGGGCTGGGCTACGAGCAGGATGCGTTGCGTGTGGACCTGGCCTATCAGTTCATCATGTTGCCACAGCGGGTGATCGATCGAGATGAGCCGATCGACGGGAGCTATCAGATGCGTTCGCACGTAATGGGGTTGAGCCTGGGCTACGGGTTCTGATCGGTGAGGTTACTCCTCATCTTTCGAACAGCACGGAGGGGCAGACGCCGAGGGCATTGGTCAGCCGCAACAGGATGTTGAGGCTGATATTGATGCCCTGGCTCTCGAAGCGCGCCAGGTGGCTGCGGTTGACCTCCGCGAGGCGGGCGAGTTTTTGCTGAGAGAACCCTTTCTCGACGCGCAACTGCTTTAGGTTATCGGCAACACGCTGGCGTTTGCGCTTAATGGAAAGAGGCTTTTGCGCCTTCTGTTCGTCGGTGGTGTCCGTTCGTTGTACGAATGTCTTGATGCGCTTTTTTGGCATGTCATCCCCTGCGATAGAGCTTTGACCCGTCGTATCGGCGTGACTGCTGGCGTTCACTGTTGAAAGAACCGGTGCCGTTGGCAAGGGCACTAAAACGTGCGCCCTGGCAGGCTCAGTCTGGTCGGTGGTGACTCCGCGCCGATCACACCGAGACAGCGCGGTCGTTGAAGGAATAAGGGCAGGGGCATATTCTGGTTATGGCAGAGGGGATGGAACGGGTACAGAAGTCGGACGCGAAGGCGCAGACGCAACAGACAGAAGAGGAGATGACGATGCTGATTCGAAAGAGCCGATGGTTGTTGATCGTAGCGCTGTTCGTGATGGCCCCGATGGTGGGTTTGATCTTCGGAGTGTTCGGGGGACTGCAA
>SKMT01000249.1 GCA_007120915.1 Myxococcales bacterium
CAGCTTGGCAATCCCGAAGTCGAGCACCTTTACCATCTGTTCGTCGCTGGCCTGGCGATGCGACAGGATGATGTTCTCGGGCTTCAGATCGCGGTGAACGATCTCCAGCGAGTGGGCTTCGCGAAGTGCCTGGAGCACCTGGCGCATCACCTCCACGAGCGCATCGAACTTCAACCCCCTGCGCACTGCCCGCCGCAGCGAAATGCCCACCACGTGTTCCATGGCGATGTACAGGAAGTCTTCGTTTCCCGCGTACCCGAAGTCGTACAACGTCACGCAGTTGGGGTGGGATAGTTGGGCCAGCACTCGAGCTTCCCGAATGAACCGATCGCGGCTGTCGGGCCCGGTATCCTCGCCGCTTGCACCGACATCACTGGCCTCGAACAGCTTCAGCGCCACCGTGCGGTCCACCTGGTTCTGATACCCCTTGTACACCCGGTTCATCGATCCCGAGCCGAGCAACGAGCAGACCACGTAGCGATCTCCGAGCTTCCGGCCCAGCCAGGGATCAGAGCTCTGCGACTGGTAGTCCTGTTCTTCAATCAGATAAAACCCATCGCCGCTACGACACGGCACGTATGCAGTGTCCCCCGTCGTCTCGCAATGTGGGCAGATAGGCATCAAAGCACCCGGCACAATCTCGCAGAATCTGTCGTGTAAACTATGGCAAAGTTTGGTGAGGTTGAACAGCTAGAGCGGTTATTGGTTATTCGTTATTGGTTGTCTGTTACTGGAGGCTAGCTGACCCGTGAAGGTGGGATGCTCGACCCGTAGCCCGGGGCCGGCCGCAGTTCAGGCTGCCCCGGGGACTGAGGGCCGGCTGCCCCACAGAGTTCAACCGAAGCTCCCCATAAATCTTAGTTCGCCGTAGTTCAGGCGCCTCCAATAGACGGCGGTGCTGCAGACTCGGCCATCTCTGTCGCACTGCAGACTCGACCATCTCTGTCGCACTCCAGGCTCGACGGCCTCACTGGCTCTGTAGACTCAACAGCCTCCATCCTGATACATCCGCGGTGTGCCCGACAACGTTGCCCTCAACCCCCTGCGAGACTATGAAACGTCTCATCTCGTTTGTCCGAAGCATCAAGCTGCACTGGTGGATCTTGTTGGGAATGATCGCCGGTGTGTTATGGGGAACGTACCTCCACGAGGTGTACTACGACGAGCTGCTCGCCGAGGCATATCTGGAAGTGCTTGGCACCGTGGATCCGGCGGAGGCCGACCGGGTGGCCGAATCGCAAGAGATACGCGACACCGTCCAGAAGCTGTTCGAAGCCACCCCGGGAGGAGCGGCAGCCGACGGCATCGCCGAGTTGTTTCTGGCGCTGTTGCAGATGGTGGTGATCCCGCTGGTGGTCGCCTCTCTGATCTGCGGGGTGACCCGCATGAAGGACTTCGGGCGGCTACGCCGACTCGGCGGGCTCACAGCGGTCTGGTACGTCACCACCAGCTTCTTTGCGATCGCGCTGGGGCTGTTGTTGGTCAACCTGTTTCAGCCCGGCGCCGCGGTGGGCGACACTCTTCAGTTGGATATCGGCGAGGTCGACGTACCGGACCCGGTGGGGGTGTGGGAGATGTTGTTGTCGCTGGTGCCACCGAACGTGGTGGAGGCGGCCGCCGAGTTCGAGTTGTTGCCGCTGATCTTCTTTTCGCTTCTCTTCGGGGTTTTCACCCTGAGGGTCGACGAGAAGTACCGGGTGACCATCTACGGGTTCTTCGAGGCGATCTTCGAAGTGATGATGAAGATGACGCTGTTTGTCATCGCCCTGGCCCCGGTGGGCATCGCGGCGCTGATCGCGCGGCTGTTGGCGACCACCGGCCCCGACGTGCTGTGGGGTGTCGCAGGCTATGCAGCCATCGTCGCAGCCGCATTGGCGCTGCACTTCTTCGTCACCCTACCCCTTCTGTTCTGGCTGCTGACCCGGCGCAACCCCTACCGGCTGATGCACGCGATGGCCGCCACGCTGGTCACCGCCTTTTCGACCGCTTCCAGCGCCGGCACCCTGGCGATGACCCTGGAGCAGACCGAACATCGGGTCGGCGTAGATAACAAAGTCGGCGGGTTCGTGCTTCCTCTGGGGGCGACGCTGAACATGGACGGCACCGCGCTGTACGAGTGCATCGCCGTGCTCTTTATCGCTCAGCTCTACATGGCGGCCCATCCCGAATTTGCGCTGACCTTCGGCACCCAACTGACGGTGGTGGTGCTGGCGCTGATGGTCAGCATAGGCGCTGCGGGCATTCCCCACGCCGGGCTGGTGATGATGGTCATCATCTTCGAGGCGGTGGGCCTGCCCCTGGAGTTGATCGCGCTGTTGTGGGCGGTGGACCGACCGCTGGATATGATGCGCACAATGGTCAATGTCTGGAGTGACACCGTCGGCGCCACGGTCATTGCCCACCACGACGGCGCCATCGACGAGTCCGTGCTATTCGACCGGCCCGACGAAGCCACCGCCGACGGTACGGCTTAGTGCTGAGTGCTGCGCGACCCCAGCACCACCCGGTCCATCTCCAACTGTCCGTCGGGGTCGATATGCAACAGTGCGGCGGTGCGCTCGGTGTGGAAGCCGTGGCGGCCGGCGGCGCCGGGGTTGATCCAGAGTGTGTCGCCGACCTTCCCGACCACCGGGATGTGGCTGTGACCCACCACGATGACGTCAGGACGCTTTCTGGCGATTAACTCCCGGGCTGCTTTGCGTGGTCGGCGCGGGGAGCCGGCGATGTGCAGCACGGCGATGCGCCGCCCCCCCAACTCCACAATTTCTTCGAGAGGTAGAAACCGCAACTCTCCCCCGTCGATGTTGCCTCTCACCGCCGTGGTAGGCGCCACCTGTTGGAGCCGGTCCAAAATCGCCGGATCTCCAATATCTCCGGCGTGGATGATGTGATCTGCTCGATCTTCGAACAGCTCCACCAGTTCGTCGTCCAGAAACGAGTGGGTGTCCGAGACGAGTCCGACCGTAATGGTGCTCATGTGACTGACTCCCGGTTCAGCAACAGCGTGCGAATGTATGTCGACAAAAAGTTAGATTTGCGGTGGCTATCCCCATACTCTTACCGCCGCGTCACCTGGCTCGGCAAATGCGATGTCATCCCGAAGGGATGAACGCCGGTCCAGAAGAGGCAAATGTATTTTTCCGAACCCTGCAACCAAGAAGGAGTATCGATGTATCGTCGAATCGCACAACTGCTTGTAGCTCTGGTCGCCACCGTCGGGGTTTTGGTCACTGGCACCCCCGAGGCCGATGCGGCGCGAAGTTCCAGCATGGCCGAAAGCCGACTGATCACCGACACCACCGACGTCTATCTGTTTCCCCAGGTCGGCGTGGAGCACGCGCGGCTGTTGAGCCTGGACTACGGGTTTGCTCCCGCCGAGGGAGCAGGACTGGCGCTGTTCGGGGACGAGCAGCTCGCCTTCGGAGCCGGACTGTATCAGGGGGACGTACTGGTACCGGACCGGTTCTTCTTCCACCCCACCGGCCACGGCCGACTCGGCAATATCACCAACCCCATCGAACCGACCGGCGACGCGGGAGACCCCCATACCATCGGCGACCTGTTCGTCAGCAGCGATATCGGCGGTGGCTTGATCGGCGCCCGGCTGACCTTCGGAAGCGGCGGTGTTGCCTCAGTGAACGCCGACGACGAACAGCAGGCGCTGAATCACCACTTCGCCGGGGTTACCGTTGGATACTCCCTGGTCGATCAGGTGCGCATCGACACCAGCTTCACCGGCCAGTTCAGCCTCGCCTCCGAGACCGACGAGTCCGCCGATGAGGAGCGGCTCGGGGAGGGCAACTCCTTTCTGGTCGGTGCTTCGCTGCGTGGATTCTCGCCGATGGCCGATGACATGGAACTGGGCTTTCTGGCCGACCTGTACTTCGACCGCCAGTCCTGGACCGACGACCCCGACGACGAAGAGATTGGCGGCACCGCCATCCTCAGCCGCTTCTCCGCGCTCGGCGGTGTCGGCCCGGCCTACAACATCGACGACGAGACCGAAATCGCCGCCTACGGCGTGCTCGGATATCTGCGCACCGACACCGACCCTTCCGCGCACGACGACGAGTTGTACGATGCGTCGTTCAGCTCCCGGCTCGTCGTCCCCGGTGTGCACGTGGCCACGGATATTCAACT
Source organism: Myxococcales bacterium (assembly GCA_007120915.1). Classification (GTDB taxonomy): domain Bacteria; phylum Myxococcota_A; class Bradymonadia; order Bradymonadales; family Bradymonadaceae; genus SLJM01. The sequence goes on from SKMT01000249.1 coordinate 4,141, forward strand.
GTTCGAGTGGCTCTTCTTTCGCACCGGAGCTCAGTACAACTTCGCCATCGATACCGACGGCAGCGAAATCGACCCCGAAGACAACGATCGAGACAACGTCTTCACCCGTGATCGCGTCAGCGGCTTCGGCTGGCAGGCCGGGCTGGGCGTGAAGGTGGATCGATTCTCCCTGGACGGTGTCTTCCAGCACGGCTTCGTCGCCGGTGGCCCCGACTTCCTCGGCGATCCTGCCGGCAGCATGTTCACTATGGTATCGGCGAGCTACGACTTCTGATGGACGCCGATTCGGCACTACACAGGGCGTTGTCGGAGACGGCAGCGCCCTTTTTTTGTCTGCCCCGTGTCTGGTCTGACATTGTGACCGTTCGCCGCCAATCACATCGGGGGAAATCCGGGGGTTGCACAATCCCGTGATTCGGTTTACCCGAGAGTGTCGGAGCCTGCCCCGTTGTGGGTTGAGGCTCCGATGAATGGTGGGGGGACGGAGAATGATCGGCGGTGCCGAAAGATCTATCGACATGTCTGTACAACGGTCGGGCCCCGTCATCTCCACGGGAGAAGTTGCCAATTTGAAGTTTTGCTGTCTGCAAGCAAGGAGAAGTACTCATGAGTCGTTCGATTCAGTGTTTGATTGCGTTGGTTGCCGCCGGCGGTGTGCTGCTGATGGGCCTCCCGGAGGCCGATGCAGCGCGCAAAGCCAGCCTCGCCGACAGTCGCCTTATCCAGGACACCGAGGACATTTACCTGTTCCCCCAGGTCGGTGTTGAATACAGCCAACAATTGAAGCTCGACTACGGTCCGGCCACCTCCGCTGGCAGCGGCCTTGCCCTTCTGGGTGACGAGAACTTCACGATTGGACTCGGCGTGTTTCGCGGAGATCTGATCGACCGCTATCAGTACTTCCCCCACGCCGCCAGTGACCAGGGACGGCTGGGCAACATCACCAATCCCATCCTCGAAGAAGAGGGGCTGGCCCCCGGCCCTCATACGATGGCCGACCTGTTCGCCAGCGCCGATCTGGGAGCGGCCTCCGTCGGTGCACGGCTCAGCTTCGGTTCCGGTGGATCGCTGACGATGCTCGATACCAACGAGCGGATCATCCACACTCAGAACTTCGGGGCGCTGACCGCCGGTTTTTCACTTGTCGGTGACTTCCGACTCGATCTGAGCCTGACCGCGGAGTTGGCTCTGGGCCGTCACGACGACGAATCGCAGCCCGAACAAGAAGATGTGCGTCAGGGTGAGGGCAACGCGTTTATGATCGGCGCCTCCACCCGGGGCTACATGCCGATGCAGGAAGGGATTGAGCTGGGCTTTCTGGCCGACATCCACTTCAACACCGATCGCTGGACCACCATGCCCCACAATCCCGATGTGGGCCAGACGGGAGTAGGCAATTCCTTCTCGCTTCTGGGCGGTGCCGGCCCGGTCTACACCATCGATGAGGGCACGCAGCTCGCCGGCTACGGTGTGCTCGGTTACATGCGCAACACCTTCGATCCGGCGGCCCATGACGCCGACCAGCCCGGTGGGTACGACTCCCGAAGCGTGCTGCCCGGGTTCCACCTGGCGGCGGACATCGAGCTGTTGGAGTGGCTCTTCTTCCGCACCGGCGTGCAGTACAACTTCGCGCTGGAAACGGACGGTTCCTACGACGTCAGCGACGGCGCCTCCCGCGGTGATACCTTCGAACGGTCCCGCATCAGCCAGTTCGGCTGGCGGACAGGCCTCGGCATCGAAATGGGCCAGTTCCAGCTCGACGGTGTGTTCCAGGACGGATTCATCACCGGCGGTCCCGACTTCCTCGGCGGCAACGCCGACGGCATGTTCACCATGGTCTCGGGAAGCTACCACTTCTGAGACAGGTGATGTGAGCTGAACCCCTTGAGGGCGCTGCCGGTGACGGCGGCGCCCTTTTTATGTTTCGTCGTCGTTGGTGGGCGGCTCGACGGCCTCGGGGTCGATACCCATGCGCCGCGCGCGCTTTATCCACTGCTTGCGTGCGACCTGACGCATGTCGTCTTCGATGTCCGATTCATCGACAATCTCGAGGCCCAGAAGCGTCTCGACCACATCCTCCATAGTCACTACCCCGGCGATCCCGCCGTATTCATCGACCACAAGCGCGATGTGTTGTTGGCTGGTCACCAACTGCTCGAACAGCTCGCGCACCGACTGGGTTTCAGGCACGAACACCGTCTCACGGCGAAGCTCTTCGAGAGTTGTGCTAAACCGGTCGCGGGCCAACTCCAGCAGCAGATCGCTTTTGAGCACATAACCTTTCATCTCGTCCATCCGCTCGTGGTACACGGGAATGCGCGAGAATATGGGGGTTCCGTACTCGTCGAAAAACTCTTGCACCGTCAGGGTTTCGTCGGCGGCCACCATCACCGTGCGGGGGGTCATGATGTCTTTGACCTGCAGGTCGCCGAAACGAAGCACGTTCTGCAACAGTCGGGACTCTCCGCGCTCGACGACGCCCTCTTCGTAACCCAGTTCAGTCATCGCCGTCATCTCTTCGCGGCTCAGCGCCGGGGGCGCCTCCTCCGGTGACAACGCCCGCATCAACGCCTGAGCGGCCACCACCAGGGGAAACACCATCCAGTACAGCACGGGAAGAATTCGCGACAGCCAGGGGGCGAGAAACCGCCAGTGCGTCGCCCCCAGGGTCTTGGGAATGATCTCGGA
>SKMT01000127.1 GCA_007120915.1 Myxococcales bacterium
GCTCCCGATGGTCGCTCTCCCTCCACAATGCGCAACATTGCGTCGGTCGTCATCATCCAGTGAGCGTGGGCCCTGCTGTGTCTCATTACACATCTGCGTGAAGTCTCCGGGCTAAGCACGGCGACCAGTGCTCTATTTCAGCGATCGCCGAGGTCCTCCAACCTCCATCTATTGAGGGAAACTAAGTTTTGTGGGCGGGTTATCCGTTGCTCTCTGCTGCACTCGAAGCATTTGCCTTTTTGTTCCTCTGCGTACTCTGCGTCTCTGCGGTTCCAATCCCCTCCGTGCCTCCGCGGTTCACCCCTCCACGAACTCCATGCGGGCCATGTGCTCGGCAAATTTGTAGGGCCGCACACAATCATACACCCAGCGGTGCAACATGTCGTCGGGCACAAACCGCCTCCAGGGCCCAACCTCCAGCCGCTTCAACAACTTCCCGTAGCCTTTCTCGAGCCAGTCGAGCACATCCTCTTCGAGCCGCTGCACCGGCCCCGGTCCCACGGGCAAATCACCGCGCTTCAACCGCACCTCGGCGAAAAAGGGCCCCACCTTCTTGAGCGTAAACTTCCTGCGGCGCATCACCGCCGCGAGCACTTTGCCCCACACACTGCCGGTGAAGTGGTGCATCTTCCATCGGTCGTCGCCGATGGGCACCATCCGGATCTCCGTTTCGCCGTAGCCCATAAATTCCGCCAGATCGCGGGCGAGTTCGAAGGAGTAGCGGGGGCCGATGCGCGACAGAAACTCCGGTTCGCCCTCCAGATCCGCGGACTCCACGTAGACCTGCCGGTCGCGCACCCGGGTGACCTCCCGGTGTTGGCCGCCCAGAAGTAGCGCCTCGCCTTCGCCGTCGACGCGGTGGCGCTCCTCGGGGTTGAACCGGGCGGTGCCGATGGTGCGCCCCGTCGCCTCGTCGACGACCTCCACCTCCGGGTTGGACTCGATGTGGGCGTGGATTCGCCCGTACTCGAAGTCCTTGTCAGCCGGTTCGTCGGCGACGAATCGCCCCTTCGAGTCGGCGTGCAGATACCCCTGTTCGCGCATCAGGTCGAGCACGGCGCGACAGTCCAGCTCCGTCCAGTCTTGTTGCACCTGGTCGGGAAGCCGGTCGTACACCGCCTTTGCGTTCACCCAGCCGTCGGGGTTCTGAAAGATCAGCGACACCGCCTGCTGAGGGATGATGGAGGGACGGAAGGCGATGGTTTCAGGGAACAGCCGACCCTCTTCGGCGCACTGGATCTGATGTTCGAACCGCTTGCGGTCAAATCCCGACGAGTACAGGCAGGTCGTCTTGATCGCCCCGCCCCGCCGGTTGCCGCGCCCGATCCGCTGGGTAAACGACGCCACATTGGGCGGGGGATTGATCAGCACCACCCGGTCCACGTCGCCGATGTCCACGCCCAGCTCCAGCGTCATCGTCGCCACGCAGACCCCGGAGGGGGCGTTGAGAAACTGCTTCTCCGTGCGCAGCCGCTCGGACTTCGAGAGACTTCCGTGGTGGGCGAAACTGCGCAGTCCGTCGAGGTTCGCCGCCATCCACTCCACCTCCTTGCGGGTGTTGGCGAACACCAGAACCTTCGAGCCCGGCCGGCGCTCAAACTCGTCGCGCACCGCCTCCACTACATGCTCCAGCGCATAGGCTCTCGCCAGGATGGGCTCGATGTTCCGATCCCGCTCACCGGCCGCGCTGACCACAACTCCGTCGTCGCCGGCGAACTGGCGGGCCAGCCGGTCGGCCTGCGCCGCCGTCGCCGAGGCCGCGCACACCTGAATTTGATCACCCTTCGGAAAGGATTTGAGCCGCGAGACCAGCGCCCGAAGATGATCGCCCCGGGCCTGCCCGTCCAGAAGATGCAACTCGTCGAGCATCAGCCCCTCGACGTGTCTGAGCGCCTTCGGACGCCTGGCCAGCATCGAGTCGAAGGACTCCGGTGTCGTCACCACCAGATCCGGCGGATTGCTGTCGGAAAACGACGGCGAGTCACCGGTCTTAATGTCCGAAGTCCACCCGCAGTTTGCCACGGGCCGATGCACCCGCCGGTGCAAATCATTGCACAGCGCCCTGGTGGGACAGATCACCATCACACGCGGGCCCGGCGCGCCCCGGTCCTTTGCGATCAACCGCTGGATCATCGGACCCAGGACCGCCTCGGTCTTCCCCGACGCCGTAGGCGCACACAACACCACCGACTCGCCGCCGACAATCGGCTCAATCGCCGCCTTCTGGGTCGCCGTCAGCCGCCCGAAACGCCCGAAGAAGGCGTGCCAGGTGGTCGGGAGTCTATTTCGTGCGGTCTGTTCGGTGATCATCGTTGTGGGCCCTGGATGGCGTGGCGACTGATGAACCTTTCCGATTTCCGAATTCCGACTTCCGATTACCCTTTCTATTTCACTTCGTCTCCAGATTTTCGTTCCAACACAACGGGTCGCACGAACACCACCAGACAAAGAAAAGCAAAAATGCATCGGAATTCGGAACTCGGAAATCCGATAAAGTCTGCTCAGCTCGTTGATGCGCGACCTCAGTTACACCACCTCACGCCCCGTACAACTGCCGCAACTGACCGACCACATCGCTCATCTGCTCACGCTGGAAGGTGGCGAGATCGAGAAATTCGACGACGAATTTCATCGCCTGCCGTGGGTTTTCGACATACCCGGAGCGAAGCAGCCCGGCGACGAGCTTCTCCAGAGCGGCCTCCAGCTTTTCGTTGAGCTCGGCGTCGGGGCGGGCGTTGCGGTAGTGGCTGGTCACCCGGGCGGCGAGCTGTCGGTAGTCAGCGCGCTCCAGCCTGCTCAGCTCCGCGATCTGACCTTCGGGCACCGCTGACTCCAGCACCTGCCGGCCCTCGCTGTTGGGCGTCATGGCGAACACGGTGTACAGCCCGCTCTGCTCCCCGTAGTGCGGCGGCAAGTCCTGGAGGATCCCCATCCCGCCCAGGTCCAGATCGTCGCGCGAAAATGGCACCGGCGTCTCTTCGCCGCCCATCGACGCCCAGGAGAAGGCCTTGAACACCGTCTGGGCGAACTGTCGATTCTGCGACGACAGAAGCGAGTAAAACTCAGCTTCGTCGATCAGAACCACCAGCCCCCGATAGCCCGCAAGCCTGGTCAGCGAGGCGAGGCCGCTGAGGATGTATCCGTAGATGCGCGCCCAGGGTCGGTAGTCCATCATGCTGAAGATTCGGCCCTGACGCCGGACCAGACGCCGCAGCATATCGTCGATCTCCTGGTTGGAAATTGTGGGATGGCCCTCCAGCCAGTTGAACAGAAGAACCAGCCCCTCTTCGCGCTCCTCCTCGGTGAGCGCATCGGCGTTGTGGCTGCGGCCGTTGTCCTCGCCCAACTCCAACGTGCGGAAGTAGCGAAGCGCCGGGGTCAGATACAGATGCGCCCCCTCGTCGAGCACCTCACGGGCTTTGACGCGCCGGTCGACGTGAAACTGCTGGAGCACCGCTTCGTTGTCGGCGGCTTTCTCAAAAAGCGGCCGCAGCCGACGGCCCTGCGGCACGTCGGGATACTCCAGCGATCGCACAAGCTGCCGATACACCCGCTTCGGATGGCTCGGCGCCGTCTCCTCGGGGTTGAGCACCACCCGGGCGGTCACGAACCCCCGGGCGCCGGCGAACTGGCGGATCAACTCCAGTAGATGGGTCTTCCCCGTGCCATAGTCACCCAGAAACGCCCGCACCGCGCCCCGCCCGTCGTCCACGGCATCCAGGTCGTTTTGCACCAGCTCTAATTCGCGGGTCCGCCCCACCGTGTAGGCGTCGAGCTGGTGGTCCGGCACCACACCCAGCCGCATCGCCTCCAGGGTCAGAAGCGCAGAATGAGAGGCGACTTCGTCGCTTAGATTTGTCTTCAGATCAGGCACTGCCGAATTCATGGTCGCCTCCCGTTTCAAAAGTCTGCGAAGTCGTCGCCGCCTTCATCACCACCGGTCAGCGCCGCGTGGCCCTCCAGCACCAGATCGATGGCCTCGTCGACATCGACGCCGCGCTGGCCCTCCACGCGCTGCAACTGCAAGAAGTCGACGAAGGTCTTGACGAACAGACGCCGGTGGTTCACCTCGAACTGGGTGTTCACACAGGCGGCGGCGAGGGTTTCGGCGTTGTCGACCTGCAACTGACTGTCGAGCGTCACGTCACGGGCCACCTCGAAGATCGGGATGAGCTTGTGGCCGATGGAGGTGAGCAGTTCCTGGGGCGACAGATCGAGCTGTTCCAGGTCGATCAGCACCGCCTGAGGGCTCTTCACGCTCAGGGGCACCGGTGTTTTCAGCCGCTGATGAAGCGCCGGATAGTCGGGCACGATGGTGCGCATAAACTCCGGGGGTACAGCATACATAAACAGCGTGTTCGGCAACTGATGGCGCCCACACAGATCGATGACCTGCCTGAGGTTGTCGCCGATGACCTGGCTTCGCTTCGCGCTGACGCTCAGGTTTCGGTCCACCTCGTCGAACAACAGCGCCGTGCCCGCAAACCCGAGCCCCGTCATCATCTGGGTGAGGCTTCTGAGCATCAGAAACCCATTCGCCCTGCTCATCTTCTCGTACACCCCCCAGTCGCGAACCTCTTTTTTGGGCACCGGCTCGCCTCGAAGCCAGGCTTCGAGCCGCCCCTCCTTCTCGAAGTCCTCGTCGAGCCAGGCCAGACAGAACTCGATGACCGCCTTTCGGAACGACACGCTCTCACAGGGGGTTCTTCCCACCTCCCGTTGCAGCCAGCGCCGCACCAGATGCTTCGCCTCTTCGCCGGGGCGCTGCTCGCCCTCTTCGCGAAGCCGGCGCGCATGCTGCTGAACCTCCCGGTCCACCAGATCACGCAGCATGTCGGTCAACCCGTAGCGCGGGGCCGAATCGACGTCGCTGACCTGCGTGGCCAACCGCCGGGCCACCGAAGAATAGACCTTCAGCGTGTCGTCGTAGGGACACTCCGTGGGCGACAGCTCCACCACGGCCACCGCAAACCCGTGCCGCCAGGCCATATCCCTGACACAGTACAGAAAGTGGGTCTTCCCGCCGCCGAAGTAGCCCTGCACCAGCTTGAAACTGGCGCCTCCTTTGAGCTGACGATGAAAATACTCGTGCTCCAGCACCTCCAGATAGTTTTCGTTGCCCACGTTGATCTGTTCGACGCCGAACTCCGGGGGCTGGCCGCTCTCGCCGAGCCGCTGCAAGATGTGGTTTGCAGTGCGGGCGTCGATCTTCGAGGGAGTCGTCTTCTCGATCTGCGTTGCCGATTCGCTCATGGCTCTCACTCGCCTGATGGTCAAATTGATCTGTCGATCCCGTCCGGGGGCGCTACCTCGAATCTGTGCGACGTCCCACCGTGGGGGCCTCACTACTATTATCGAGAAAAAAGGGGTCGATTTTGCGTGGAACGCCAAATTTTTTTATTTCCCCTCTATTTCGATCACCCAAAACCGCTCTTCATGAGCCCCTGATTCGCTCCCCACGAGTAGTGCGAGTGGGGAGCTGTCGCGAAGCGACTGAGGGGCCGATCGAAACACCGCTCACGATTCAAACCTCAGCGCCCGATAATACTGCCCCCCCGTCGCCCCCACCGGGATGTACAGCACATCCTTCTTGTCTTTCGTCGACCCTCCGGTGGCCGCTCCCAGATCGAGTCGCACACCGTCGCGCTCCAACAACCCGTCGCTTCGAAGCTGCGCGAGTTGATAGGCCAGCAGATGCCGCTCAAAGGGCTCCATCGCCCCGGGCCCCTTCTTGCGCAGAGCGTCGCGGTCGGCGCGAAGCATCGCCATCGGCACCAGTACATCCACCAGATCGACCCGCTCGCCGGGCTCGCCCCCGTCGGCAACGAGCACCGTGCGGTAGGCGGCATGCAACAGCTCAAAGAACTGCTCGGAGTCCACGCTCTCGTCGTTTAGCCTCGCCACCGTCGCCTCATGGGTCTCGACGATCGCATCGGCGTCCAACGCCAGCTCGTCGATCGGCTCGTGGCCAAACAGCAGCTTGCAGCTTCCCCCGTCGAAGTCGACCTCGAACGTCAGCGGCTCGATATACAGCACCAGCGGACTCTCCGAGATCTTTTCGACTTCCAGCCCTCTCGTCGACAACAGTGTGTCGAGTTTGGTGGAAAACTTCATCCGCTTCTTTATCGCCATTCGATCGATAAGTGTACCGATACGTGTCACCAACACCTCTCGAGCCTCGTCGATCTCGGCGACGCCCAGTTCGTAGCCGTCGAGCTTCTGGCGCACCTCCAGCCAGGTCTCGTAGTCGTCGACCTTCGGCTTTTTGCCCTCGATCTTGGCCAGCAGATTCTTGACCCGCGAAAACCGCCGCCGCTTGCTTCTGACGTCTCTCAGCAGCTCGGCAGCCTGGTCGCCGATCGTCGGTTTTTCGTCGGTATCATCCTGTTGCTTCACCGGTACATCGGTCATCTCATTCCCCGCGTTCGTGGTAGACAGCTTTGATACATCCCCGTGAAACCCAATGTGGTACCAGCCTGTGGGCCCGGTGGCAACGGTCGGCCATTCCGGGTTTCGCCACCGCCGTTCGATGGGCCAAGGCGCCATCGCTGTTCTTGTCGGGCGCTGAACTGCGCGCCCGAGAATGCTCAGGAGCCACCGTCGCGTCCCATGCCAACCTCCGACCATGAACACTGATATCCACATCACAGTTTCCTGTAGCGGGTAAAGGCTCCCTGCGCGGAGGTGCTTTGAGCTCCTGTAGTCATTCCAACTCTCCAACTCTCCAACTCTCCAACTCTCCAACTCCTCCAACTCTCCAACTCTCCGACTCTCCAACCCTCCA
>SKMT01000211.1 GCA_007120915.1 Myxococcales bacterium
GACTGCGGCGAAGACTCGACACCGGCGCCACCGGTGTCGACATTTTTGCCGAGAAATCACCACAACCGCTTCAGGGGGGGATGGCATGGCAACCACGATCGGGGAACGAATGCATCAATGGGCGGCGGACCTGTTTGACGTCCCGCGCAGTCTCACCGGCGACGGGGTGCGCCACACCCTGGGCTATCTTCAGGATTTGGTCCCGCAACTACAGGTATGCGAGGTGCCCACAGGTACCCCGGCGTTCGACTGGGAAGTGCCCGAAGAATGGAACGTCAACGAGGCGTATATCGTCACCCCCGACGGCGACAAAATCGCCGACTTCAGCGAACACACCCTCCATCTCGTCGGCTATTCGGTTCCCGTCGACACCACGCTGACGCTCGATGAGTTACAGGACCATCTGTACTCGATTCCCGAGCAACCTGACGCCATCCCCTATGTGACCTCCTACTACAAGCGGCGCTGGGGGTTTTGCCTGTCGCATCGCCAGCGCGAACAACTCCAGCCCGGCGAATACCGGGCGGTGATCCGCTCGTCGCTTCAACCCGGTCATCTCACCTATGCCGACGCGGTCATCCCCGGTGAGACAGACCGGGAGATCTTGTTCTCCACCGACATCTGCCACCCCTCGATGGCCAACAACGAGCTGTCCGGGCCCGTCGTCGCCACCGCCCTGGCCCGCTGGATCGCCGGGTTAAAACAACGCCGGTACACCTACCGGTTCGTCTTCGTGCCCGAGACCATCGGCTCTATCGTCTATCTGTCGCGTCATCTCGAAAAGATGCAGCAAAAAACGGACGCCGGCTTCCAGTTGACCTGCTGCGGAGACACACGCACCGTCTCGTTTATGCCCTCCCGCAACGGAGATACCCTGGCAGACCGTGTCGCCACCCACGTGCTCGACTGGCACACTGACGACTACGACGCCTACAGCTTTCTGGACCGCGGCAGCGACGAGCGACAGTACTGCCACGCCAACGTCGATCTGCCGGTGGTCTCCATCATGCGCTCGAAGTACCGCAACTACCCGGAGTACCACACCTCTCTGGACGACCTGGACTTCATCTCGGCGAAGGGGCTGTCGGAGACGCTCGAGCTTTACAAGAAGTGCGTGCACATCCTGGAGCACAACGACAATCCGGTCGCCCGGTTTCCCTGCGAGCCTCAGCTCGGGCGCCGCGGGCTCTACCCCACCCTCAGCACCCGGGGCAGCGGCCAGACGGTTCGCGACATCAAGAATCTGCTCACCTACGCCGACGGCACCCGCGATCTGATCGACATCGCCGAGACCATCGAGGTGGCCTGCGACGAACTGATTGGCACCTACCGGCGGCTCATCGACAAGGGCGTGCTTCTGCCGGGTGAGGCCGCCGGGGGTGGCGGCCCGCATCAGCGGCGACTGCCGCTTGCTCCGGCTGCCCGGTAACATCAGCCTCCTACATCCTCCCCCGACGGGAACCGGCGGGGGAGGTGTTCGCGAAGCGAACGGAGGGGGCGGGTGTCAGTCCAACCACTCGCGAACCTCAAACAGCCCCGCCCCGTCGCGGTGGGCCGGTCCGGTCCACCGAAACGGATAAGTGCGGCTTTCGGCGACATCGTAGATCGTCCACATATTCCAGCTATCACTGAACATCAGCCGCCACTCGGCGCTGTTGAGCCCGTCGTCCTCGTTGCCCTCCATCTCGTTGATCGCCGACTCGGTGATGGCGTCCATGTGAGGATTATCGCCCAGTTCTTCGGTGTCCTGCGCATGGCTGAAGGCAATCGGCGCATGGTTGCCTCGTGGGATGGCCACACCCACGTTGCCCTCTTCATGCCTGGCATTAGAGAACCGAAGTTGAGAGCCCAGCCCCCCTACCCGACCTCCGGGAGAATCAAACCGGCGGATCGCGTTACCTCCCACGTGCATGTCTCTTAGCGATCCGGACCTGGGGATCTGAGCGCCGGACTCCACATACAATCCCAGCGTCGTCGTTGCCGCCGCGTTGCTGGTGGCTTTAAATGATGGAAACTCGCTTTCGTTTTGAACCGTCGGTGAGACATAGGTGTTGCCCAGAAATGATTCATCCACGATGCCGCCCCCGCCGCGCACATCGATGCCGGTAAACAAACCAGCATTGGAGTCTCGGCTCTGCACGTGCATGCCTTTGTGAAAGTTGCGTTGCAGCACGATGCGGCTCCACTGCTGCATGTTGACGTTGGCATCGGGCAGATCGTCGGCTCTGGTGTGAGCTCTGATCCCGGTGCCCATCCGTCGGATATAGAGGTTGTCGAGCCGCGCACCGTGAGCGCGCACGTCGATGCCGATGCCCTCGTGTTCGCGCCCGTCTCGCTGCGGTTCCACGTGCAGATCAGCGATGGAGGAGCGACTGGCTCCGGCATTGAGTCTGATACCGACCACATCGTTTTCGACCAGCAGCTTCGAGCCGTTGCCCTCCAGGATGACCCCTTCGTCGATCAGCAGGCCCACGTTGTCGTAGTCTTCGTGGTCGTAGGCGTCGATGCGCAACCGGGCGTTTGTCGGCAACTCGTAGGGCACGCCCATCCCCACCGCTTCGTCCAGTTCGTCGATTTCGCCCTGCAATACTTCGGTGACCGACTCCTCGCCGGTGATATCGATGCAGGTGCCCCCCTGGGTGCAGCCGTAACCCTCTTCGCAATCCGAATTACCGCTGCAACTACCATCATCGACCTCGTCATCTTCATCGTCACCAGACGGTGGCCCACCTGTATGGCCCTCGCGGTGGTGAGCCTGTGCAACGTTGATAAACCCATCGCCCTCCTCGGCGTGGTCATCGCCCACATCGTAATCAGATGTACCGTGACAGCCGATTGCCAACACAAGCACGGCGAACACAGAAACTACCGCCAGAATCGCGCGCATAAATCCCCCCGAAAAGTAAGAAGTTCGTCGACCAATACAGCGTGATACAGCCGTACACAAAGCTAACCACTGCTTGTGTGGGCGCCACCACGACCACACTACCTCACGATGATTTCGACGTTCCGGTGTTTTCGCGCACCTCCGAACCCCGAACTCCCTCCGGCCGGCGGCCTACGGTCGGTCGGGGCTACGATCGGGCGAACGCACCTCCACGGGTTTGTCGCACGACCTCACGACCCCGCGACCATTCGGGGTTTCACCACCGTCGTCCGATGGGCCGAAGGCGCCATCGCTGTTCGTGTCGGGCGCTGGAACTACGCGCCCGAATCTGCTCGGGAGCCACGGTCGCGTCGCCCACGGGCCTATGCCGGGTCTTGGTGATATCGACATCACAGCCAGAAGTACCCGGTAAAGGCACCCTGCGCGGAGTCCTCTTCGTCACGAACTCGACACTTGCTCCACGATGTTCAGATTTAGTCGGTAGCCCAGCATTGCCACGAGCAGACACCACAGGGGGAGTTCAATGCCATCGCTACTTCGGGGGTTCACACAATCGGTGGAGACGAATCCGGATCGGCCGGCGCTTCAGCTCGACGAGCACTGCTACAGCTACGCAGAACTCGCCGAAGTCGGCGCCACCATCGCCGATGCGATCGGCGATGTTGCCCCTACCCGGGGGCCACTGGCCGGGGTGTTCGCCGCCAACAGCCTGACCGCCTACGCCGGGGTCATCGGTATACTCGCCGCTGGACGGGGCTACGTGCCGGTGCACCCCGAGTTTCCACCGCAGCGCATCCGCGATGTGGTCGACCGCTCCGGCGTCGACGTTCTGGTAGTGGGCCAGGAGGCGCTGGAAGGGTTGAACACGGTGCTCGAACAGCGTGCGAGCCCTCTGGCGGTGATCGCACCGCAGATCGATGATCTGGGCCCCTGGGCACGCCGGCATCCACGCCACCGATTCCTGTCCGCCGGCGCGCTACGACACCACCGCCCTCCTCTCGAGTTGCCCCAGGTCGCCGGCGACGACACCGCCTATCTGCTCTTTACCTCCGGGTCCACGGGAACCCCCAAGGGGGTGCCGGTGACCCACAGAAACGCTCGCGCCTATGTCGATTACATCTGCCACGCCTACGGCATCGAGCCCGATGACCGCGTCTCCCAGACCTTCAAGCTGGCCTTCGATCTGTCGGTGCACGACATCTTCACCACCTGGTCGGCCGGCGCCTGTCTGTATCCGCTGGCAAAACGCCACCGCATGGCCCCGGGCCGGTTTATTCGTGAACACGAACTGACGAGGTGGTTCAGCGTGCCTACCCTGGCGATGACGATGGACCGGTTTCGCCAACTGAAACCAAACGCCTTTCCCAGCCTTCGCACCAGTCTGTTCTGCGGCGAACCACTGCCGGCGTCTATCGCCGACAAATGGGCCGACGCCGCGCCCAACTCCACGGTGGACAACCTCTACGGGCCCACGGAGGCGACCATCGCCATCACCGCCTACCGCTGGGATGACACCGACTGCCCCGACGACTGTGTCAACGGGGTTGTGCCCATCGGCCGGGCATTTCCCGGCCAGAAAGCGATGGTCGTCGACGACGAAATGCAGCCCGTAGAACCGGGTGAGATCGGCGAGCTGCTTCTGGCGGGCTCCCAGTTGACCCCGGGCTACTGGAAAGCCCCCGGGATCACCCGTGATCGCTACGTGTACCTGCAACACACCGGTGATCGGCGCTGGTACCGCACCGGCGATCTGGTGCACCGCGACCAACGGGGTTGTCTGCACTTTGTGGGCCGCGTCGACGATCAGGTCCAGATCCAGGGCCACCGGGTGGAGTTGACCGAAATTGACCATGCCCTTCGCGAGGGCTGCGGCCACGACATGGCCGTCAGCGTCGCCTGGCCATGTGAGGCCGACGAAGTCGGCGGCGTCGTCGGCTTCGTCGCCGGCGATGCCAATGCAGACACGCAGAAGTTGACCGACCACTGCCGCCGCTGTCTACCCGACTACATGGTCCCCTCCCGGATCGTGCAACTTCAGGATCTGCCGCGAAACACCAGCGGCAAGATCGATCGCACCGAGCTGACACGCATGCTCGACGACGGGGAGGTTTAAGGCGCTGGGCGCTAGGCGCTGGGCTCTTGGCGCTGGGTGGTCGGCGGTCGGTAACCATCGGAGGTTCGTCCGCCCGAGCGTAGCCCCGACCGACCGTAGGCCGCCGGCCGGAGGGAGTTCGGGGATCGGAGGTGCTTCAACCTCCGGATCGGTGCTTCAACTCCGAATGACGAACAAGGGCGCTGAGGTAAAACGATCTCATTCGTAACAACCGTGGGGAGGTATCCGCCGTGCGAAGTTTCAGCCGTAGTGATCTCGAAGCGACGCTTCGCTCCACCGGCATCGGCCGGGGCAGCCTGGTGTTCGTACACAGCAGTCTCTTTCAACTCGGCAGGCCCGAAGAGGCGCCGATCAAGCAGTTGCCCCGACTACTCTATCAGACTCTGCGGCGCATCATCGGCGACGGAGGCACCGTGGCGGTTCCAACATTTAACTTCGACTTCTGCCGCGGCGAGACTTTCGACCGCCAGCACACCCCCTCGGAGGGGATGGGCGCATTCTCGGAGTATATTCGCAAACGGCCGGAGGCGCGCCGATCGCCCCACCCGATGCAGTCGATCGCCGCCGTCGGTGCCCGCGCCGGTGAGCTGTGTGGGCGCGACACCCCCGGCGCCTTCGACGACCGGTCCAGCTTCGACGCGCTGTTCGACTACGACGCGCAGATTCTGATGGTCGGCTGCGACATCAACGCCGTCTCCCTGGTGCACTGGGCAGAGCAGCGCGTGGGTGTGCCCTATCGGTACTTCAAAGAATTTACCGGGCGCTATCGCGACGGCGATCGCATCGAGCGACGCACCTACCGGATGTACGCCCGTGACCTGCGCCAGGATCCGGAAGTGCTGGTCTACCCGGTGGGAAAGCAACTTCGCCGCCGAAGCGAGCTGCGTCGGCTGCGCCTTGGCGCCGGTGTCGTCGAAGCCTGCCGCGCCCGCGACTTCGCTCCCGCCGCGCTGCAACTGCTCAGGCGCGACCCGTCGGCGCTGATTCGCAACAGGCGCCCCGATCCCGCACGGAGGTCCCATGGCACGTGAACCCGCCAGACATCCCCACTCCGAAACTGCTTCGGCGCGCACCATGGTCGTCGAAGCATTCGAGCCCGCCCTGGAACGCGCCTCACTGTCGGCCGCCGACCTCGATGACCGATTCAACGTCATCGACGCCGGCGTCGTCGATAGCATCGAATTTCTCGATCTCGTCGCCGGGCTTGAACAACGCGCCGGCGTACAACTCGATCTGTTCGACGCCGACCCGGACGTACTGACCACCATCGGCGGCTTAGTCTCCCTGCTCGAAGACGCTCTTCACCCGTCGGCATCCCCCGACCGATGATTTCTCACTGGCCAACGGAGGTTGCCCGATGACACACAATCAACCGCACATCATGTTCGTCGACGCTCACAAATCCCCGGGCATCGAAGCCAAAATCGACCGGCTGATCCCCTGGATGATCATTCCCGAAAACCGACTCTACTGCGCTCTGATGGAGGGCCACGACGCCAAACCGACGCTGCGACGCTGGATCGCCAACCCCGACTCCGAGCTGACGCTGAACAAAATGCGGCTACTTATTGCCAACGACCGCATCGGCGGGGGCTTCACCGGCTTCGCCGGCCGCCAGTTTCAGCGCCGCCGCGAAACAGACCTGGTCGACCTGGTGCGCACGGCCCGAACGAAGCGCTGCCCCAAGCTCCGCGGTCGCCTCCGAGACCTGATGCCTCTGTTCGCTCCGGTTGCCCCCAACGACTTCTACGTCTC